>NZ_JBIARC010000009.1:0-195883 GCF_042889625.1 Streptomyces sp. NPDC002573
CGGGGTGGGGGGGGGGGGCGGGGCGCCCGGGCCCCCCGCCCCCAGCGGGGGGGTGGGGGGGGGGGGGGCCGGGGGGGGGGGGGGGCCGGGGGGGGCCCCCCCCCGCCCCCCCCCCCCCCCGCCGCACTCAGGAGACCGGCAACCCGTAGGCGTCCGCGATCAGTTCGTACGAGTGCAGGCGCAGCTCACCCGTATGGGCGTGAGAGGTGATCATCAACTCGTCGGCGCCGGTGCGCTTCTGAAGGTCGTCGAGGCCGGCCCGCACCTCGTCCGCGGTGCCGTGGACGACGTTGGCGGACCAGGTCTGGATGAACTCCTCCTCCATCGGGCTGAGCGTGAGCGTCTCGGCCTCCGCCGGGTCGGGGAAGAGACCGGGCCGGCCGGTGCGCAGCCGGACCATGTTCAGGGCACCCGCCCGCACCTGGCGGCGGGCCTCCTTCTCCTCGTCGGTGGCGAGCGCGCTGACGCCGATCAGGGCGTAGGGGGCGTCGAGGACCTCGGAGGGGCGGAAGGACTCGCGGTACAGGTCCAGCGCCGGGATGGTGTTCTGCGCCGAGAAGTGGTGGGCGAAGGCGAAGGGGAGACCGAGCATGCCGGACAGCCGGGCGCTGAAGCCGGAGGAGCCCAGCAGCCAGATCGGCGGCCGGTGCGGGGACTGGACGCCGCCCGGGGTGGTGGCCTGGACCGGGCCCGGGATCGCGTGGATCCGGGCGTAGGGGTGGCCGTCCGGGAAGTCGTCGTCGAGGAAGCGGGTCAGCTCGGCGAGCTGCTGGGGGAAGTCGTCGGCGCCCTCGTTCAGCCGGTCGGTGCGGCGCAGGGCGGCGGCGGTGGCGCCGTCGGTGCCCGGGGCGCGGCCGAGGCCGAGATCGACCCGCCCGGGGGCCATGGCCTCCAGCGTGCCGAACTGCTCCGCGATGACCAGCGGGGCGTGATTGGGCAGCATCACGCCGCCGGAGCCGAGCCGGATGCGCTCGGTGTGGGCGGCGAGGTGGGCGAGGATGACCGCGGGCGAGGAGGAGGCGACGCCCGGCATGGAGTGGTGTTCGGCGACCCAGTAGCGGTGGAAGCCGCGGGACTCCGCGAGGCGGGAGAGGGCGACGCTGGTGCGTAGGGCGTCGGAGGCGGTACTGCCCGCTCCGACCGTGACCAGGTCCAGTACCGAGAGGGGGACGGGAGCGGTGCCCTGCGCCGTGCCTCGGATCTCGTCCACCGGGGTGCCTCCTGTGTTGTACGTGGCGTCTCCTCGGCCAGAACAGGAGGCAGTCCCCGGTTATTCCCGCCGGGCGCGTCCGCCGGCCCGGCCGCCCCGCCCCGTCACACCTGGACGATCGGTTCCTTGGTGAACAGCGACCCCAGGGCCGGCGCGTTCACCCGGCGGTCCACCAGGCGCAGCGCCTCCCACATCGTGACCTGGTTCGCGGTGAGAACCGGCTTGCTCAGCCCCTTCTCCAGCTCCGGGAGATACGCGGCCGTGTGCAGGGCCGTGTCGGGGAGCAGCACCGCCTGGGCGTCGGGGTGATCACCCGTGCGGGCCAGCGCCAGCACCTCGGCCGCGCCCCAGGTGCTCACCTCGTCCGGGGCGGCGCCCACCCCGTGCACCGACACCACCTCCAGGCCCCCGGCCCGCAGGAAACCCGCGAACAGCTCCGCCAGGGTGTCCGGGTAGGCCGCCGCGACCGCCACCCGTCGCGCCCCGATCTCCTGCACCGCGTGGACGAACGCGAAGGAGGTGCAGGAGGCCGGCATCCCGGCGGCGAGCGCCAGGGCGCGCACCTGCTCATGGGCGCTCTCCCAGCCGTGGGCGAAGCTGCCGCCGGCGCACGCCCACACCACGGTCTCGGCGCCCGCGAGCCGCAGCTCCTCGACACCGGCCGCGAGCCGCCGCGGCACGCCGCTCTCCGGCCGCTCGGCCGCCGCGGGGAGGGCGCCCCGGCGCAGGGCCTCCCTCAGCTGGGCCTCCTCGGCGTCGTCGGTGTGCACGAGGTCCGCCCGGATGTCGCTGCCCAGCAACTGCTCCATGCGTGGATAGTCGTCCTCGGCGTAGTGGCCCGGGTAGAGGAATCCGAGTGCGGTCATGCCCAACCTTCCTGTTCTTCCGGCGGTACGGGTCCCGGTCCACCGCCTCCTTCGGCGTGGTCCGAGACGAGCGCACGACCCGGGTACCCAGGTGACGCGGGGCCGTCCCCTCCCTCACCCGGTTGGCCGAGAGGCGCCGGGGCGCGCGCGGTCTCCGGGGGACGGTTGCCGGTGCCCCGGACGGCCGTACCGGACGGTGTGTCCCGACCCTGTTGACGGCGCCGGGATCGGGTGCGACCGTGGTCAATCCGCGCATGTCAGACGCCGGACCGGCCGTCGGGCCGGCCGCCGCCGAAGGGAGAAACGGCTCCCGTATGACCCCTTCCCCGCCCGGCCGCCCCACCGTGCTCGTCCTGGACGCCGAACCCCTCCCCCGACTCGGCCGGCTCACCGGACGGGCGCGGATCGAACACGCGGACGCCGCCACGCTGGCCGACCGGCTGCCGGGCGCGGATGTGCTGCTGGTCTGGGACTTCCCCACGGACGCGGTGCGCGAGGCCTGGCCCGGCGAGGGCCCCCGGCCGCGCTGGGTGCACACGGCGAGCACGGCCGTGGACCATCTGATGTGCCCCGAACTCACCGCGTCCGACACCGTGGTGACCAACGCGCGCGGGATCTTCGAGCAGCCGGTGGCCGAGTACGTGGCCGGGCTCGTCCTCGCGCTGGCCAAGGACCTGCCCCGCACCTGGGATCTGCAACGGGACCGGGAGTGGCGGCCGCGCGCGGTCACCCGGGTCGCGGGCACGCGCGCGTGCGTGATCGGCTCCGGACCGATTGGGCGCGCGACGGCCCGTACGCTCAAGTCGCTCGATGTCACGACGTCGATCGTGGGCCGCGTCCCGCTCACCGGAATCCACGGTCCCGCCGATCTCGACCGGATGCTCGCCCGCGCCGACTGGGTGATCGCGGCGGCGCCGCTCACCGACCGGACGTACCGCATGTTCGACACCCGCCGTTTCGGGGTGATGCAGCCCTCCGCCCGCTTCATCAACGTCGGGCACGGCGCGCTGGTGGACGAGGAGGCGCTCGCCGCCGCGCTGTCGAAGCGCTGGATCGCCGGGGCGGCACTGGATGTCCTCCGGCAGGAACCGCTCCCTGCGGACAGCCCGTTGTGGCGGGTCCCGGGCCTGCTGCTGTCCCCGCGGATGAGCGGCAACACGGTCGGTCTGCACGACGAACTGGGCCGCCAGTTCGTCGAGTTGTACACGCGCTGGGAGGCCCGCAAGCCGCTGCTGAACGTGGTCGACAAGCGACGCGGCTACGTACCCGGCCACTGAGCCGCTCAGCCGCAGGCACGGCACGGCCGGCCCCGCACCGAAAGAAATCGGCCTGAATACCTGGCGTGGTCCGGGGTAGCCGCGCGCCCATGGCCGCACCACGGACGCATCACACAGGGAAACCGGTATCCACCAGACGGTCGCTGCTCGCCGGCCTCGCCGCGTTCGGCGCGCTGGGCGCCGTCGGCTGCAGCCGAGTGGCCGAGGCGTCGAGCAGCAGCGGCGGGGATCTGCTCGGCCGGCTCAGGGCCCAGGGCGTCGTCCGCCTCGGGATCGCCGGCGAGATCCCCTTCGGCTATATCGACAAGGACGGCAAACTCACCGGCGAGGCCCCTGAGCTGGCAAAAGTCGTCTTCCGCCGACTCGGGGTGGACCGGGTCCAGCCCGTACCGACCGAGTTCGGCTCGCTCATACCCGGGCTCAACTCGCAGCAGTTCGACGTCGTCTCCGCCGGGATGTACGTCACTCCGGACCGCTGCCAGCAGGTCGTCTTCGCCGACCCCGACTACCAGATGCTCGACTCCTTCATCGTGCGCAAAGGCAACCCCAAGGGTTTGCACGACTACCGGGACGTCGTCGAGAAGAAGGCGAAACTCGCCACCGGCACGGGATACGCGGAGATTCAGTACGCGGTGGAGGCCGGCTACAAGGAGAGCGACCTCCTCATCGTGCCGGACCAGGTCGCGGGTCTGAACGCGGTGGAGGCGGGCCGCGTCGACGTGTTCGCCGGTACCGCCCTGACCACCCGCGCGGTCGTCGAGAAGTCCCGTACGGCCGAGTCCACGAAGCCCTTCGCGCCGTTGGTGAAGGGCAAACCGCACGTCGACGGCGGCGCGTTCGCCTTCCGGCGCACCGAGACCGCGCTGCGGGACGCCTTCAACGGCGAGCTGAAGAAGATGCGGGCGAGCGGCGAACTCTTCCGTGTTCTGCGGCCGTTCGGCTTCACCCGGGCCGAGATGACGGACCTGACCGCGAAGGAGCTGTGCCGCGGATGACCACGGGCCTGTGGGAACTCGTACTGAAGGGCGTCTGGACCACGATCCAGCTCCTCGTGCTCGGCGCGCTGCTCGCGACGGCCGTCTCCTTCACCGTCGGCATCGCCCGCACCCATCGCCGATGGATCGTGCGCTTCGTCGCCGGCTTCTACACCGAGGTGTTCCGCGGCACCTCCGCCCTGATCATGATCTTCTGGGTGTTCTTCGTGCTGCCGCTCGCCTTCGGCTGGCAGCTGGTGCCGTTGTGGGCGGGCACCCTCGCCCTGGGCCTGACCTACGGGGCCTACGGCGCCGAGATCGTGCGCGGCGCTCTGAACTCCGTCGACCCCGCGCAGCGGGAGGGCGGCATCGCGCTGAGCTTCACCCCCTGGCAGCGCATGCGTAAGATCCTGCTGCCGCAGGCGGTCCCGGAGATGATCCCGCCGTTCAGCAATCTGCTGGTGGAACTGCTCAAGGGCACCGCGCTGGTCTCCGTCATGGGCATGGGTGACCTGGCGTTCAGCGGCAACCTGGTGCGGCTCGCACTCCAGGAGAGCGCGCAGATCTACGCGTACGTCCTGGTCATCTACTTCGTGATCGCCTTCCTGCTCACCCGGCTGATGCGGAGCCTGGAACGCCTGCTCAAGGCCGGGGTGGGCAAGGCGCCACAGCCCGAAGTCTCCATTCCGCAGCCCGTCGGAGGTGGTGTCTCGTGACCTGGGACTGGGGCGCCGTACGCGCCTTCATGCCGCACTTCTGGGACGGCCTGCTGGTCACCCTGGAGGCGCTGGCGCTCGGCTCGCTGATCGCCTTCGCCCTCGGGCTGGTGTGGGCGCTGCTGATGCGCACGCCGAGCCGCTGGGCGACCTGGCCGGTGGGGATCGTGACCGAGTTCATCCGCGACACCCCGCTGCTGGTGCAGCTGTTCTTCCTCTTCTACGTGCTGCCCGAGTGGGGGCTCGCCTTCTCCGCGCTGACCACCGGTGTCGTCGCGATCGGCCTGCACTACTCGACGTACACGATGCAGGTCTACCGGGCCGGCATCGACGCCGTGCCCGCCGGCCAGTGGGAGGCGGCCACCGCGCTGAGCCTGCCGCCGGTGCGCACCTGGACGGCGGTGATCCTGCCGCAGGCGATCCGCCGGGTCGTACCCGCGCTCGGCAACTACGTCATCGCGATGCTCAAGGACACACCGATGCTGATGACGATCACCGTCCTCGACATGCTCGGCGAGGCGCGGCTCTTCTCCCAGCAGCACTTCCAGTTCACCGAGCCGCTCACCGTCATCGGGGTGGCCTTCGTCCTGATCTCCTACCCCGCCTCACTCCTCCTGCGAGCCCTGGAGCGCCGTCTTGTCCGCTGACACCCCCCTCATGAAGGAACCCGACGCCCACGCCGACAAGCCGGCGGCGACCGGCGAGCTGATCCGCTTCGACAAGGTCACCAAGCGTTTCGGCCGTCACACGGTCCTGGACGGACTCGACTTCTCGGTCGAGGCGGGCCGGCACGTCACGCTGATCGGCCCCTCCGGCTCCGGCAAGACCACGATCCTGCGGCTGCTGATGACCCTGGCCCAGCCCGACGAGGGCACGATCACGGTCGGCGGGCAGCGGCTGTTCCCGGCCGGTGAGAAGGAGGTCCGGGAGATCCGCAAGAACATAGGGATGGTCTTCCAGCAGTTCAATCTGTTCCCGAACATGAAGGTGCTGCGCAACGTCACCGAGGCGCCGGTCGCCGTCCTCGGGCTGTCGAAGGACGAGGCGGAGCAGCGGGCGCGGGAGCTGCTGGACCTGGTGGGGCTCGGCGACCACCTCGACAAGTACCCGAGCCAGCTCTCCGGCGGCCAGCAGCAGCGCGTCGCGATCGCCCGGGCGCTGGCGATGCGCCCGCAGGTGCTGCTGCTCGACGAGGTGACGTCGGCGCTCGACCCGGAGCTGGTCGCCGGGGTCCTCGACGTCCTGCGGGACATCGCGCACACCACGGACATCACCATGCTCTGCGTGACCCACGAGATGAACTTCGCGCGGGACATCTCGGACCGCATCCTGATGTTCGATTCCGGCCATGTTGTCGAGGCGGGTGCCCCGGAGAAGATCTTCAGCGCACCCGAGCACACTCGCACGCGGGAGTTCCTCAGCGCAGTGCTCTGACTACAGACGGTGAACGCGTCGATCGGACCGGGCCGGTCGACCAGGACATGACCTTGGCATATGCCAAAGTGGCGCGTTCCTGCTGAGCGGGCCGAAGTCGGCAGAGAGTTCGTCAACACCCGCCCCCTGGAGTGCCCTTGAGCCGTATCGTGGAGTCAGCCAAGCTGTCCCGAGAATGGCCCAAAAAGCGCAGGGGGAGACCGTGGCGCTGACCCATGAGCCGACCGCTCCGTACCACTCGGCCCAGGACGCGCTGCGCGTCCTGGAGACGGTGGCGCGGCACTCGACCGGCGTCACCGACGCCGTACTGGCCCGCCTGACCGGACTGGGCACCCAGCGACTGACCCCCCTGCTGCGGATGCTGCGCCGGGAGGGGTACGTCGAGCAGACCACCGACGGCGCGTACGTCACCGGCGCCGCCCTCAGCCGGCTGGGCTCGGCCCAGAGCCATGAGGAGGCGCTGCGGGAGAAGCTCCAGCAGACGCTGGACGAGCTGCGCGACTCGGTGGGCGCCGCGGTCTACATCAGCCGGTACATCGACGGCGAGGTCCGGGTCACCCAGTGCGCCGCGGGCCCGGCGACGCCCGCGGTGCACGAGTGGGTGGACTTCCGTTCCTCGGCGCACGCGAGCGCGGTCGGCAAGAGCCTGCTCGGGCAGCTCGACGTCAACGGCCGGCGGGACCACCTCGCCCGGCACAAGATGGCCCGGCTCACCTCGCGGACGATCACCAACGAGAGGCAGCTGCTGTCCCGCCTCGACGCCCATCCGCCGACGGTTCCGGTCCTCGACCTCCAGGAGTACGCGGTGGGCACGGTGTGCGCGGCCGTCCCGATCACCGCGGGCTCCTCGGTCGGCTGTCTGGCACTGTCCCTGCCGGTGGAGCACGCGCACCGGCTGCGGCAGGCGGCGGACCGGCTGAACAAGAGGGCGGCCCCACTGCTGCTCTCCCTGGCGATCTGAAGGTGGTCACGACCACCCCCAGGGACCAGGTAGTATTTCTTTTGTCGCCGGACGCGAGAGCGAAAAGCGACAGAGTCTGCGCCGCTAGCTCAGTTGGTTAGAGCAGCTGACTCTTAATCAGCGGGTCCGGGGTTCGAGTCCCTGGCGGCGCACGATAGCGATGGCGAGTCGTGTTCGCGTAAAGCGCGAACCGGCTCGCCATCGTTGTGTTCTGCGCGGCTTCGCCGCGCGTTGTGGGGGCTACGCCACCCACACCCCCGCACCACGCTGCGGGAACCGCGCCCGTTTTCAAGGCGCCCGTGTTCGCGTAAAGCGCGAACGGACTCGCCATCGTTGTTTTCTGCGCGGCTTCGCCGCGCGTTGTGGGGGCTACGCCACCCACACCCCCGCACCACGCTGCGGGAACCGCCCAGCCTCATGGCGCCCGTATCCCCGTATCCCTCACGCCTTCTCGGAACAGGGTTCGTGGATGGCGCCGTCTGCCCGCATGGCCGACCTGCCGGCGTCTTTGCCGAGGGGCCTACGGCATGCCCGCGAACGGGACGTCCGCCGCGACCGCGTGGTACGTGGCCATGAAGCCGACGCAGAACGCGACGATCACCGAGAGGAAGACGAGGGTCCCCACCGTGCCGGCCAGGGTCCTGCCCCGGGCGGGGGCGTGGGCCGTCGGGCGTTCGGGATGGGCCTGAGTGTAGTGGACGGGGACGATGTCGCCCTCGAGCGTCGTTCCCGAGCCGTTCCTCTCCTCGAAGCGGACGGTGCGGCCGTCGCGGGTCGTGAACTCGTAGACGTGATGCAGCGTGGTGGTGACGGCGGTGTCACCGTGGCCGCCGCTGGTCGTCGTGTACGTCCGCAGACAGCGCGCCTCGGCGGTGAGGCCGCTGTTCCAGTTGCTCCTCAGCCGGAGCGCGCCGCGGAGCACGCGCGCCGCCATGGTGAGCGCCCCGGCCATGATCAGGCCCGGCACCGCGTAGAAGATGAAGTCCATGGTTCCCCCGAGTCCGGTACGGCTCCACGCACGCCGTCATGGTCATGGCGACGTGCGTGGAACGTACCCGCCCGGATCGCCGGGGCTCCTCAAGCCAGGCTCAGAAATCTCCCCCGGCACGGACTCGGGACGGGGCGACGCTCAGAACGTGACATCCGCGCACGAGTAGAACGCGTTGCCCGTGTCCGCGATCGTCCACACGCCGAGGATCACGTGGTGTCCGCTCAGCCCGGTCGGCAGGGTGCCGGTGTGGGTGAGCGTGGACGGCGGGCGCTGACCGTTGTACGGGACCGTCAGGAACGGGGTGGTGTTGAGATCCGCCCTGGTCAGGGCGTGGTTCTGGTTCCAGCCCGGTTTGGTGACGTAGTACCTGAAGTCGGTCGTCGCGTGCGAGGCCGTGAACTGCCAGCGGAAGGTGTAGCTCTGTCCGCCGGTCACCCTGGTCGTCGGCCACGCCGCGCCGGAGGGCGTCCTCGGCTGGTCGAGCGCACCGAAGTTGGTGTGGTTCGCCGAGCAGATCTGCCCGTCGCCGGGCCCCGCCGCCGGGAAGCCCTTCGGGCCCTCGACGCTCTGCGGTTCCCACTGGATGTCGCCGCAGCCGGAGACGATGCCGCCGTTCGCGGCGCACATCTTCTGCCGGCTGAGGGGCTGGTCGGTGTAGCCGTGAGCGCTGGCGCCACCGGTGGAGAGCACGAACGAACCCGCGGTGGCGAGGCCGACCACGGCCGCGTACCACTTCGCCCTTCTGGTCGTACGGATGCGCATGCTGCCGCTCCTAAGGATGTGGGGAGTTCCTCGAGCCGTGCGCGCGCTTTCAGGTCTAGACCAAGTCCCAGATTATGGCGGTGAGTTGTACATGTCCATCCCTGTCCCGGTGCCGGTCCTCATCCCCCGTCGGCCGGGCGTCCCGTGTAGAACGCGACCGTCAAGTCCTTCACCAGTGCCTTGCGTTCGTAGTCGTCGAGTTCCACCAGACCCCGCATGGTCAGCCGGGTCACCGTGTCCTCCACCGAGTCCACGACCGTGCTGAGCACCGTGTCCCGGTGCTCGGCGTCGAGCGCGGCGATACGGCGACGCTGCAGCCGCTCGGCGACCTCGGGCGCGTACTCGATCCGGGTCGGCTGCGCCGCGAACACCTCCAGCCCGGCCGGCTCCGCCTCCGCCGCCACCAGCCGGGTCAGCGCGTCACCAATCGCCTCGACATTGCGCAGACTCACCACGTCCTTGGTCGCGGACGCCTCCACCGGCACCTGCGGCACCACCCGCGCGAGTGCCGACTCCACGCACTCCCGCAGATAGGTCTGGTGGTCGTCGATGCCGAGCACGGCGCGGGCGGTGTCCTTCACCCGCCAGGTCACCAGGACGACCACCCGCAGGGCGACCCCGTTGGCGTCGACCGTGGGGATCGGCTCGCTGCGCCAGTGCCGCAGCCGGACATCGGCACGGTGACGCACCACCAGCGGGTTCACCCACATCAGGCCGGTGCGGCGGGCCGTGCCCCGGTAGCGGCCGAACACGCGGAGCACCCAGGCGTATCCCGTGCGCCCGCGCATGAGCCCGCTGAAGCCCAGCAGACCGAGCGCCCCCGCGCCGACGTACGCCGCCAACTGCGCGGGCCCGAGTCCCGCGTCCGCGCTTGCCGGCAGCTCCAGCACCCGCATCGCGGCCGGCGAGAGAACACCCGCCCACCACGACACGACCCCGCAGCCCGTCAGGCCGCCCAGCCCGGCCAGCACGCCCACCGACCCGGGCAGCACCCAGGCCGGCCGCTCGGCCAGCTCGGGATCGCCGACCGGCGCCCGCCGCGCCGGCTCGACGGGCGGGCGCACACACGGCTGCTCACCGGTGCCCAGCCGGCGTCCCACCACGGTGGGCGCGACCGGCGGGGACGCCGGTTCGGGGGGGTCCCGGAACAGCAGGTGGACCGGGATCTCGGTGGTCGACTCGCCATGGATGAGCCGGGCCGACGAGGTGCCGGGGTCGAGCGGCACCCCCTCGGGCTCCGGGACCGGCGATGACGTCGTGTTCATACGTGCCTCCACCCTCCGCGCCAGGAGGTCTCGTACCGGGATGCGTCGCACAGCGGGCCGGGGAACAGGAACGGGCCGGGGACAGGGACAGGGACAGGGCGGGGGTCAGGAGAACAGCCGTCGCCAGGTCTCCGGACCCGGGTAGCCGTCGGCGGCGGCGCCGCGCCAGCCCTGGGCGCGCTGGAACGCCTCGACATTGCGGCGGTCGGCCTCGGTCCAGCGCGGCCCCGGCCCGCCGGTGTAGTGCCTGCCGAACCCCTTCTCCACCAGCTTGCGGCCCAGCAGGGCGACATCGGGGCCGACGGCGCCCGGCCGGAAGGCGCCCCGGCCCGGATAGGCGGGCAGCCCCGCCGCCTTCGCGGAGCCCGCCGGGCGGCCCCCCGGCGGGGTCGCCGGGACCGGCCCCGGTGCGACCCCCACGGGGACCAGCGCCCGAGTCCTGCTCCCGCCCTCCGCACCCGGAGGCGGGACCACCCCCGGGTGCGGAAGGTGGGACCGGCCGCGTACGGCGAGCAGATCGCCGAGTTCGGCGACATAGGAGCCGTCGGAGTCCTGACCGACGGAGGCGACACCGGGGATGCCGACCGTCGGCAGCGGCGCGCCGCCCACCCCGGCCGGAGTGTTCTCGCCCTCCTTGGCGGCCTTGCTGTCCGCGAGGCCTTTGTAGCGGTACGGCACATAGCTGCTGGAGTTGGACCAGTAGGCGTACGGGGTGGTCCTGCGGCGGGCGCGCGGCGGGGTCTCCTCGTAGGCCGTGTAGTTCCGGTGGGTGTAGTCGGTCCAGCCGCCGAAGATGACGACGTGTGAGCCCTTCTCCGGGTTGTCGGCGTTGTGGAAGAGGAGGATGTCGCCGGGCTGGAGCTCGTCCTTGCTGATGCGGACGCCGAACTGGTCCAGGCTGCCCGTCCACTCGTTGCTGCCGAGGTTCCAGGCCATGGAGACGAAGCCGGAGCAGTCCTGGCGGTACCCGTCCGACCAGTAGTCGTCCATGCTGTACGGGACCCTGGCCGCGACCCATTTCTTGGCCCGGTTGATGATCGCGGCCCGGGTCGTCGTGGGCGTCACCACGCCGCTCGGCATCACACCGGTGCCGTGCAGCGGTGTGATGCGGCCCTGCGGGGTGGCCGGCGGCTCATCACCTGCGGGAACGATGGGCCAGGGGTTGTCGTGGACGATCGCGGGGGCGGACATGGCCTGGCCCGGGACGGCGAGCACCGCGCCCGCGGCGGCGGCGAGCGCGAGGACCCCGCGGGCCGCCGGGCGCAGGGCCTGGCCGCAGGGGCGGGTGCGGTGGCCGGCACGGCGTCCGCGTGCGCATCCGGGGCAGTCGCAGTCGCTTGTGGGATCGAATTCCTCGAATGCCGGAGTCTTCATGCGATTCCCCTCACACTCCCTGTCCGCACCCTGGTGAATTTGTCCTATTTATGTAAATGCGTCAGCTTTCCAACTGTCCACTCGAACCGCCGGTTGACGCCCCGAAAGATGCACGGGTGGCCGTCACTTGGGGGTACGGACGACCGGGCGGGGCACCCCGAGCGGGCGCTCGGTCGGGAGCACCCGTCGAGATCGGGTAGAGTTCTCCAGGTCAGCGGGCGCCGCTAGCTCAGTTGGTTAGAGCAGCTGACTCTTAATCAGCGGGTCCGGGGTTCGAGTCCCTGGCGGCGCACGATCGAGAGGGCCCCTCGCCACGGCGAGGGGCCCTCTCGCATGCGCGCACACCGGGGAAACATACGGATTGGCCGGTTACCCTCTGGCCATGGCGCGCGACCCGCAGGAGCGGATCAAGGTCACCACCGGGGCGAGGACAGTCTGCTGGAGCTGCTGGAACTGCGTGAGGCGCTGGAGACGGGACTGGTCTCCCGGCTGGCCGGGCGGCTGCCGGAGCTGGATCTGACCGAACTGGACGCACTCGTCGACCGCATGGAACAGCAGGTCGCGCAGGGGGCCGGCCTCGCCGAGACCGACCGCGCCTTTCACGCCACCCTCTACCGGGGGCTGGGCAATGTCCTGCTGAGCGAGGTCCTGGAGGCCTTCTGGGACGCCTTCCACCGCGTCCGCACCGCCCTGGTGGACGTACCGCAGGACCCTCGGGTCACCTGCCGACAGCACCGGGACATCCTCGGCGCGGTGCGGTCCGGGGACTCCATACGCGCGGAGGCGGCCATAAAGGAGCACTTCCTCAACATCCGCACACGCGTGGCCTCAACCGCACCGGAAGACTACGAGAAGCTTCCCGATGACCTTGTTTGAGCGATGAACACCACTTCCCAAGGAGCTGTCGATGTAAGGCAGTTGGGTGCCAGGGGGTGTCTGGCAATCGTGTCGGATCGGGGGCGCCCTCCTTCATCGGGGGGCGCACGTGGGCCTGGCCAAGGCCGCCAAGGCGTTCGACGTCCCCGTCGTCCTCCCCGTCCCGTCCGCCCTCGGCCAGGGCTACGAGGTCCACGTCGTCGCCGACGCCTCCGGCGGCACCTACGGCCTCGGCGTCGTTACGCCCAGTCCGTCATCGGCGCCCACGCCGCCGGCTGACCCACCGACCTGGTCGCCGCGGCCCGAGACCGGGTCGTCCGGGCCGGCGACCAGCCCGATCCCGCAGCTCCGGGGAAACATCCGCGCCGCCCACGCGTTGAGAAAGCCATGGAGAACGAAGCGACGGGCCCGCAGGACGCGGCACCGCCGTCCCCGGCCGACGGTGACGACGACCGGAACGACGACCTCGGCATCGACCACGAACTGCTCCACGGGTGGAAGCTGGTCGAGGAGGGCTTCCTCGCCACCCATGAGTCCCTCGCGAGCGAGCTGGGCGAGCGCTTCGACCTCGGCAAGGGCTCCGCCGACGTACTGATGCGCCTGCTCATCGCCCCCGAGCGGCGCATGCCGATGACCCGTCTGGCGCACGAGGCCGGCATGTCCAGCGGCGGGTTCACCAAGCTCGCCGACCGGCTGTGCGGCGCCGACCTGGCCCGGCGTGTGTCGTGTGAGGAAGACCGGCGCGTGATCTACCTCGAACTGACCACCGACGGGCAGGACACCGCCCGGGCGATCTCGCTCACGGCGACGCGGCTCCTCCGGGCCCGCGTGCTGACGGCCCTCGGGGACGACGGGTTCCGCGCCCTCACCGAGGCGATGCAGGCACTGCGCGACGCCAACCGGGGATCGGCCGAGTGACGGCGGCGACCGGAGGCTTCGCCCACAGTCAGGCGTCCACCACGGGGCCCCTCATCGCGTCGCGCCCGTCAGATACGCCGACACCACCACGTTCGCCGTATAGGCGCCGCTCGCCCGGTCGAAGGTGCCGCCGCAGGTGATCAGCCGCAGCTCCGCCCGGCCCGGCTGCCGGGTCCCGTAGGCCTCCTGGGCGTCGAACCGGTCGCGGCCGAGCACCCCGACGCCCTCGACGGTGAACTCGGCGGTCCGGCCGTCACCGCGCACCACCCGTATCTTCGCGCCCGGCCGCAGGCTGCTCAGCTTGTAGAAGACGGCCGGCCCGGTGTCGGTGTCGACATGCCCCACGATCAGCGCGGTCCCGGCGGCCCCGGGTGTCACACCGTTGCCGTACCACCCGACCACGCCCGGCCGCGCGAAGGACGGCGGCTCGATGGCGCCCTGCGCGTCCAGGCCGCTCGTCACGACCGGGGCTTGTACCCCCAGGGAAGGGATGTCGACGCGCGACGGCGCGGACCTGCCCAACGGTTTGACCTCGGGCGGGAGCTGGGTGTCCGGAGGGCGGCCGGCGGCGGCCATGTCGCCGGTCGTCGGCGCGGCCAGGCCCAGGGGCGCCTCACTCATCCCACGCCCCCACATCCACAGTCCCAGCAGCAGGACCACCCAGGCGACGCCGATCAGCAGACGGCCGGTACCGGAGGAATGCTCAGGTCTGGACACGGTTCACTCCCGGCCACGGCCCCGGCGGATGCTCCGCGCGATCACCACGACGGCGGCGACGCCCGCGAGGACGAGGCCGATGACCGCCTGGAGGACGCCCGGTCCGCCACTGCGGGCGTCGGAGGACGACAGGGGTGCGGTGGCGCCGCCACCCGCGTGCACGGGGGCGACGGGCGACGAAGGTGCGGCAGGCACGGCGGACGCACCGGAGGAGGAGGACGCGGAGCCGCCCGGGGAGGCGGAGGAGGCGGCCGGGGACGTCGGGGCCTGCGGCGTGGCGGACGGTGCGGAAACCTTCGGTCCGCCGACGGTGAGCACGCCCTGGACCTCCCGGCCGTCGCAGCCGACCCTGACGGAGTACACACCCGGCCGCGCCGTGGCGCTGACCCTGGTGCCGCCGGTCAGCAGGCCGTTCCTGCCCACGAGCCGCGCGTCGCCGGCGAACGCGTCCGACGCCGCGCTGCCGGTCGCACTCGCACAGCCCCGGACGGACAGCCGGACGCCGCTGCCGGGCCAGGCGGACGCGGGGGCCAGGAAGACACCCTGCGCGTCCGCCGCGGATGCCGTGGGCATGAGGGCGGCCGCGACGACCGCTCCCGCACCCAGAGTGATCCGTAGTGAACCCATCGTGAACCTCCCGATACCAGGAGACTCACATCCCGGGCACCCCGACGCATCCGGACGGGACCCGCGGTTACTCCGTACGGGGGGTGGGTCCGGGGCCGTACGGGCCCGGACCCACTCGCCGCGGAGGCCGGCGTCAGACGAGGTCGACGAGGTCCGCGATGGAGTTCACGACGTGCGAGGGACGGAACGGGTACCGGTCGATGTGCTCCGGCGTGGTCAGTCCGGTGAGCACCAGGAACGTCTGCATACCGGCCTCCATGCCGGCCAGGACGTCGGTGTCCATCCGGTCGCCGATCATCGCGCTGGTCTCCGAGTGCGCCCCGATCGTGTTGAGTCCGGTCCGCATCATCAGCGGGTTCGGCTTGCCCGCGAAGTACGGCTTCTTGCCGGTCGCCTTGGTGATCAGCGCGGCGACCGCGCCCGTGGCGGGCAGCGGCCCCTCCGGGGACGGGCCGGTCTCGTCGGGATTGGTGCAGATGAACCGGGCCCCGGCCTTGATCAGCCGGACCGCCTTGGTCATGGCCTCGAAGGAGTAGGTGCGGGTCTCGCCGAGGACGACGTAGTCGGGCTCCTGGTCGGTCAGGATGTAGCCGATGTCGTGCAGGGCCGTGGTCAGCCCGGCCTCGCCGATGACGTACGCGGAGCCGCCGGGCCGCTGGTCGTCCAGGAACTGGGCGGTGGCGAGCGCCGACGTCCAGATGTTCTCCACCGGCACGTCGAGGCCCATCCGGGTCAGCCGGGCGTGCAGATCGCGCGCGGTGTAGATGGAGTTGTTGGTGAGGACGAGGAAAGGCCTGCCGGACTCACGCAGCTTCTTCAGGAAGGCATCGGCACCCGGGATCGGAACGCCCTCGTGGATGAGCACACCGTCCATGTCGGTGAGCCATGACTCGATGGGCCTGCGCTCTGCCATGTGCGATCTCCTGCCATACGTGGTGCTGCGTGAGTCCCCAGCCTAGCGATCAGCTGTTCGTGGCGGATTTCCAGTCTTCGACGTACGTCTGAAGGTTCTTGTCGATGTCGTTCCAGTCCGGCTCGAAGACCTGGACGCCGTCCATGAGCGCGGTCAGCGCGGTGGCGTTGGCGTCCGAGGCCCCGATGTCCTTCCGGGCCGCGAATCCGCCGCCGATCTCGCTGACCTCCTTCTGCGCGGTGCGGCTGAGCAGGTAGTCCAGCAGCTTCTTGCCGTTCTCGGAGTGCGGGGCCTTGGTGACCAGGCCGGCGGCGTACGGCAGCGCGAAGGTGGTCGGCTTGCCGCCCTGCCGGGCCGGGAACCAGATGCCCAGGTTCGGCATGGTCCTGGACTGGGCGAAGTTCATCTGGACGTCACCGTTGGCGACGAGCAGTTCGCCCTTGTCCACCTTGGGGGCGAGCTTGCCGGTGGAGGCGGACGGGCCGACGTTGTTGGCCTGGAGCTTCTTCAGGTACGCGAGCGCCGCGTCCTTGCCGCCGAAGTCGTTCATCGCCTTGACCAGCACGGCGGTTCCGTCGCCGGCGACACCGGGGGTGGAGTACTGGAGCTTGTTCTTGTACTGCGGGTCCAGCAGGTCCTCCCAGGTGGTGGGCGCCTTCTTCAGCTCCTTCTTGTTGTAGACGAACCCGAAGTAGTTGTTGACGACGGAGGTCCAGGTGCCGTCGGTGGCCTTGTCGGCGGTGGCGACCTCGTCGGAGCCCTGGGGCGCGTACTTCGCGAGCAGGCCCTTGCTGTCCGCCTGCTGGATGAACGGGGGGAGGGTGACCAGCACGTCGGCCTGCGGGTTGCTCCGCTCGCGCAGGGCACGCTGGACCATCTCGCCGGAACCGCCCTCGACGTACTGGACCTTGATGCCGGTCTGCTTCTCGAAGTCCTTGAAGACGCGGTCGTACCAGCCGTCGCCGTTCTCGCCCTTGAGGCCGTCGGCGCTGTAGACGGTGACGGTCTTGGCGCCGGAGTCGGCGGAGCCGGAGCCGCCGCCGCAGGCGGTGAGCGAGCCGGCGAGGACGAGGCTGCCGAGGACGGCGGCGAGGGGCTTGACGGGGATGCCGGACGGGACGGGGATTCTGGGCAGGGCGAAGGAAGCAGGCATGACGGGGTGAACTCCTTGCGGGGAAAGGTGGTGGAGGAGAGGCGGGTCGGGTGGTCAGCGGTGCGCGGCCCGGGTGCGGATCCGGGCGACGGCGAACAGGACGAGCAGGGTGGCCGTCATGAGGACGACCGCGAGGGCGGAGCCGGTGAACAGCGAGCCCCGGTCGGTGGCCGCGTAGATCCCCACGGGCAGCGGGGTCCAGTCGGGCGGGTAGAGCATCATCGTGGCGCTCAGCTCCCCCATGGACAGGGCGAAGCAGAGGCCCGCTGCGGCCGTCAGGGACGGCAGCAGCAGCGGCAGCCGGACCCGCCACAGCACATATCCGGGCCGGGCGCCGAGCGAGGCCGCGGCCTGCTCGTACGCGGGGTCGAGCCGGAGCAGCGCCGCGGAGACCGACTGGTAGGCGAAGGCCGTGACGAGGACGGTGTGGGCGAGGATCACGATCCACCGGGTGCCGTTGAGCAGCACGGGCGGCTGCGAGAAGGCGACGAGGACCGCGAGCCCGACCACCACGGAGGGCACGGCGACCGGCAGCACGAACAACGCGTCGAGCACGCGCCGCACCGGCCTCGGCAGGGCGTGGGCGCCGAGCGCGCCCCAGGTGCCGACGGCCAGGGCGAGCAGGCTCGCCGTGACCGCGGTGACCAGGCTGGTGGTGAGCGCCTGGAGGGAGTCCCCGCGGGTGGCGGCGGTGTAGTGCGCGGTCGTGAAGCCGGACGGGAACACCCCGGACCAGTGGCCGGCGAACGACGCGGCGAGGATCACGAGCAGCGGCAGGGCGAACAGGGGCAGGAAGAGGACGAGGAAGAGGACCCACAGGACCCACCTCCCCGTGCGGCTAGGCACCAGCACGGCGGCTCACCACCCGGTAGAGGGCGTACAGGCCCACGGACACGAGGACGTTGACGACGGCGACGACACAGGCGCCCGGGTAGTCGGACTCCAGGATCGCCTTGCTGTAGACGAGGGTCGGCAGGGTGGTGACGCCCTTGGCGCCGGTGAAGAGCACGATGCCGAACTCGTTGAGGGCGAGGACCAGGACGAGTCCGCCGCCGGCCGCGAGCGCGGGCAGCGCCTCGGGCAGGATCACCTGCCGCACGATCCGCCCGGGCCGGGCGCCGAGGGACGCGGCGACCTCCGTCTGCGCGGGGTCGAGCCCCGAGAACGCGGCGAGCAGGGGACGCATCACGAAGGGGGTGAAGTAGGTGACCTCGGCGAGGAGGACGCCCCAGGGCGTGGTGAGGAAGTCGAATGGCCCCGAGGCCGCTCCGGTCACATCGGTCCACATCCCGTTGGCCACCCCGACGCTGCCGTAGAGGAAGAGCAGGGCCAGCGTGATGAGGAAGGAGGGGAAGGACAGGAAGACGTCGACGAACCGGGCCACGGCCTTCGCGCCCGGGAAGGGCACGAAGGCGATGACGAGCGCGAGGAAGAACCCGAGGACCAGACAGCACGCGGTGGCGGCGAGCGCCAGCCACACCGTGGTCCACAGGGCCTCGCGGAACGAGCCGGAGGCGAAGACGTCGGTGTACGGCTTGAGGGAGGTGCCGCCCGAGTCCGGCTGGACGGACTGCCGGACGACGAGGGCGAGGGGGTAGAGGAAGGCGGCGGCGAGCAGAGCCACCGGCGGCAGGGCCCAGGCCAGACGTCTAGTCACCGGACACCCCTGCGGCCAGCAGCACCGCGTCCCCGGGTGCGAAGTGCACCTCCACCTTCTCCCCCGGCGCCGGGGGGCGCCGCAGCTCCCGCACGTCGGCCATGATCCGGTGGCCCGCCACGTCCACGTACAGCCTGTGGGTGGCGCCCCGCCACTGGATCTCGCCGAGGACTCCGGTGAGCCGGTTCGGGCCGGGCCCGAGTCCGACGAGGTGCGGGCGCACGCACAGGGTCGCCGCCGCCCCCGGTGCGGCGTCCTGCGTGTCCACCTCCAGTTCGGCCTCGCCGAAGGCGACGCCCCGCGCCCCCACGGTCACCGGCAGCAGGTTCGCGCTGCCCACGAAGGACGCCGTGAACTCGGTGCGCGGCGAGCGGTACAGCTCCTGCGGTGTGCCGACGTCCTGGAGCCGTGCCCGGTCCATGACCGCGATCCGGTCCGCCAGCGTCAGCGCCTCGACCTGGTCGTGCGTGACGTACAGCATCGTCATGTCGGGCAACTCGCGGTGCAGCTTCGCGAGTTCGGCCAGCATGCCGGAGCGCAGCCGGGCGTCGAGCGCGGACAGCGGCTCGTCGAGGAGGAGTACGCCGGGGCGTACGGCGAGGGCCCGCGCGATCGCGACGCGCTGCTGCTGCCCGCCGGACAGCTCGCGCGGATACCGCCGCGCGTACTCCCCCATGCCGGTCAGCTCCAGGGCCTCGGCGACCCGGGCGGGGATCTCCCGCCGGGGCACCTTGCGCGCCTTGAGGCCGAACGCCACGTTGTCCTCGACCCGCATGTGCGGGAAGAGTGCGTAGCTCTGGACGACCATGCCGATACCGCGCCGGTACGGGGGCTGCGCGGTGACGTCCTGGCCGCCGAGGAACACCCGCCCCGAGGACGGCCGGACGAATCCGGCGACGGCCCGCAGCGCGGTCGTCTTCCCGGAGCCGGAGGGGCCGAGCAGCGCCATGACCTCGCCGGGTTCGACGGTGAGGTCGAGCCCGTCGAGCACGGTGGTCCCGTCGTAGGCGACCGAGATCCCCTCGAAGCGGATGCCGGTCATCGCTGGCGGTCTCCCTCGAGCAGGGCGGGGAGTTCGGTCACCGAGCCGAGGACGTGCGTGGCCCCGGCTTGACGCAGCGCCGGGCCGTCGTGGGCGCCGGTGAGCACTCCGGCCACCAGACCGGACCCGGCGCGCACCCCGCTGAGCATGTCGTACGAGGTGTCACCGACCGCCGCCATCCGGCGTACGTCGTCGGCGGCGCCGGTGCGCAGGAAGGCCGTCAGCGCCATGTCCGGGTAGGGACGGCCCCGCCCCTGCGCGTCGGCCGGGCACAGGGTGAGCGAGACCAGGTCCTGCCAGCCGAGGGCGTCGAGGATCGCGTCCTGGGTGACCCGGGCGAAACCGGTGGTGAGGACCACGGTCCGGCCGCCGGCCTGGAGTTCCTCGATGGCCGCACGGGCCCCGGGGATCTCGCTGACGTGTCCGTCGTCGACCAGTTCGCCGTACGCCTTCTCGAAGGCGGCGTTGCCGCGCTGGGCGAGGTCCTCCGCGCCGAACAGGTGCCGGAAGACGGAGATCTTGGACTCGCCCATCGTGGCGCGGACATAGGCGAGCTTCTCGGCGTGGCCGGCGGAGCCGGGCTCCACGCCCAGCTCGGCGGCGGCCGCGGCGAAGGCGCGCTCGACGAGTCCGCCGTCGGCGACGGTGGTCCCGGCCATGTCGAGAACGACCAGACGTATGTCGGTCCTGAGGTCTGTCCTGCGGTCTGTCGTGAAGTCGGTCATGAGGTGGTTCACCAGCCCAGTTCGTTCGCGGTGGTCTCGGCTATCGCGGGGGAGCAGGTCATGCCGCGCCCGCCGGGCCCGGTGACCAGCCACACCCCCTCGCGCACCTGCTGCCGGTGCACGACCCGCCCGGTGTCGGTGCACTGCGCGTACACCCCGGCCCAGCGGCGGCGGATCCTCGGCAGCGGCCGGCCGAGGAAGCCCTCGACGACCTCCGTCAGATGGTCGTAGGGGTCCTCGACCGTGTCGAAGGCGAACGGGTGCTCGTACTCGTGGGTGTCGCCGATGGTCAGCCCGCCGTCCGCGCGCTGCACCATCAGCAACTGCATCCGGTGGGCGGCGGCGGTGGGCGCCTGGGGCTGGCCGTCGCCGAGACGGTCGAGGGCCTCACCCCCGTAGGCGGGGTAGTAGCGGAAGCTGTCGGCGTCGGCGACCGAAGCGGGGAGCGCCTCGCCGAGCGGGTCGGTCTGCATCATCTGCAGCCGTACCCGGCGCACGGGCAGGTCGGGGGCCAGCTCCTTCACCAGCCCGCCGAGCCAGGCGCCGGTGCAGAGCACCACGGCGTCCGCGTGGTGCACGTCGCCGTGGTCGTCACGGACCGTGCCGGGTCCGGTGACCTCGCGGACCTCGCGGCCCGGCAGGAAGGTGTAGTTCGGGGACTTCGAGAGCGCCTCGCGCAGGGCGACCTGGGCGGTACGGGGCTCGACGGCGGCGTCGCGCTCGCAGTACAGGGCCCCCTCGAAGTTGCCGCGCAGGGCCGGGTTCACGGTGCGCGCCTCGGCGCCGGTGAGCAGCTTGTAGCCGCGTGCCGCCGCGTCCGGACGGGCCAGGGCGGCCTCGGCGACCGCCCGTTCGAGGTCGGTGCGCAGGAGGGTCAGCGAGCCGTTCGCGCGGAAGCCGAGCGCGGGCACATGGCCCCCGATCTCCTCCCACAGCTCCCTGGCCCGCAGGGCCGTGTCCAGTTCCTCGCCGCCCGCGCGGCCGCTCACCCAGATGAGCCCGAAGTTGCGCAACGAGGCTCCTCGGGCCTCGGCCTCGCGCTCGATCTGTACGACCTCATGGCCGCGCTGCACTGCTTGCCAGGCGTGCATGGTGCCCACCACGCCGGCTCCTACGACTGTCACTCTCACAACGGCCACGCTCCTCGGGATCGGCAAACCGGAAGGGTCCGGTCGGCAACCGAATGGTGAACCGCCTATCAAGTTTGGGCTAGACCCGTTATCTTTCCGTTATAAAAAGGGGGGCCGAAGCCCGCCCAGATCACTCGCCTCAGCCGCCCAGATGGGCCGAGAAGGAGAACCGGTCCCCCCGGTACAGCGTCCGCACCCGCTCCAGCGGCCGCCCCTCCGTGTCCCGCGAGACACGGTGGATCAGCAGCATGGGCAGGGCCGGCGGCGTACCGATCAGCAGGGCCTCGCGCGGGGCGGCGAGCACCGTCTCGATGCGCTCGTCGGCGTTGCCGAAGGTGATGCCCTGCTCGCCGAGGAAGCCGTAGAAGGAGGAGTCGGGGTCGAAGTCGGTGTCGAGCCGAGGGACCCGCGCCACCGGCACATAGGTGCTCTCCAGACCCATCCGCTCGTCGTCGGCGAGGAGTACCCGCTCCATGTGCCAGACCGGTTCACCGCGGGTGAAACCGGTCTCGGCGGCGAGGGCGTCGTTGCAGGGGAAGCGGTCGAGGCTGGTGAGGCTTCGGCCCGGGGTGCGGCCCTGCCGGCGGACTCCCTCGGTGTAGCTGGCCAGGGACAGCGGCTGCTCCAGTTTGGGCCCGGCCACCACCGTGCCCCGCCCCTGCCGCCGCAGCCTGCCCTCCAGGAGCAGATCACGCAGTGCCTGCCGTACGGTCTCGCGCGCCACGTCGTAGCGCTCGGAGAGGTCGCGTTCGGTGGGCAGCAGCCCGCCCTCGCCCAACTCCGCCACGAGCGCGGCGATCTGCGCCTTCACCGCGTAGTACTTGGGGATGCGGCCGTGCTCGGGAATGCCGGAGCGGACGGGGGCGCCGGGGTCCTGGTCGTTCGGGTAGTCCACGGGGTGATGGTCGCAGACCGTTCCCACGGCCCCGGGGGCGGGCGGCGGCGAGCGGGGTCAGCGGCGTCTGCGGGCCACCACCAGAGACCCGCCCGCGAGGAGCAGGCCGACCGCGGCCATCGCCAGTCCGCCCACGAACTTGACGAGGTCCCGCTGCGGTGCCGGCGCGGCGGCGGTGGGGGTCATCGCGTCGGCGGAGGGAGCCAGTCCGGGGGCGGAGGACCTGACCTCCGGCCCCCGCGGGCCGAGCGGGGGCGACTGGCCCTTGTCCGACTCCTCGGCCGCGTTGTCCGGCTGATGGGACGCCTTGCCGCTCGGGTGGGCCGCCTCGCCGGTGGCACCTGTCGCCTTGTCCGTGGGGGCGGACTCCGTGTCGGAGGGCCGGGTCTCCTTCCCCGTCGGGGCGCTCGACTCCACCGCCGGGTCGGTCGCCTTCCCGGTCGCGTCGGTCGCCTTCCCGGTCGGGTCAGCCGTCTCGCCCGTGAGTTCGGCGGCGGCCCTGTTCCCCGCCTCGATCTGGAACCAGTAGTCGTCCGACTCGCCGGCCCAGCCTGCGTGGCCGCCCTTCTTCCGCACGACCGCGGCCTTGGCCACGACATCGCCCGGCCGGGCCTTGTCGTCGAGCGCGAACCGCACCTTCACGGGGAGCGTCCGGCGGGGCGCCACCGTGAAACCGCCGAATCCGTCGTAGAAGGCACCGACCAAGGCCTGCCGGCCGGTACGGGTGAAGGTCACCGAGTGCCAGCGGTCGCCCCCGTAGAACATCAGATGGGGCTGGGCGTCCTTCAGCCTGTTCTGGGTGTCGGCCACGACGAGCACCGGATGGATGTTCTTGCAGGACTCCTCGGTCGTGTTCGTCAGGTCGATGAACCAGGTCTGATCGGCACCCCCGGGCTTGTAACTGCCGGGGCCGCCGTGGATGCGGGTGGTGATCGGAAAGGCGTGGCCGGCCGTGCCGGAGCAGCTGAACTGCTCCTCGGCGACGAGCGCGGCGGCGGGCGCCTGCCGCAGGAGGAGGACGGCGGCCAGCGCGCAGGGCAGGAACAGAGACAGTCGAGAAGACGGAGACAGTCGCATGAACATATGAGCTTCCACAGGGGGCGCCCTGAGGGGCGCGCCACGCCTGGAGAGCGGCACTCGGCGAGGGCAAGTCCCCCCGATCAGCGCAGTGGGGCCCACCTTTTCGGCGGGGGTCGGGAGACGCCCTTCCCCGCCGCGGCCGGACCCCTTGCTGTATTCGGGGACCGGCCCTCCCCGGCGCCGGGAGTCAGCGCCCTCGGCCTCCGCCGCCCGTCAATCCTCCGCGCGCCCGAACAGCGGCGCGAGCAGCAGTTGAGCCGCGCCCTCCGCCACCCCGCGCGCCCCACCGGGAGCGACGCGCACCGGCACGCCCCCGGTCGAGCCCTCGCGCCGGGCGCGTGCGTCGAGGACGGCGCCCACACCGTCCACGAAGGGCTCGGGGTGCGCGGCGACGGTACGGCCGCCGAGCAGCACCAGATCGATGTCGAGCAGTCCGGCCAGGTTCGCCGCGCCCGCGCCGAGGACCCGCGCCGCCTCGGCCATGTCGCCACGCGCCACGGCGGCCAGGCACAGCGCCTCGATGCAGCCCCGGTCACCGCAGTGGCAGGGCGGCCCGTCCAACTGGACGACCTGGTGCCCGAACTCGCCGGCCCCGGTCCGCGCGCCCCGGTGCACGGCCCCGCCGATGACCAGACCGGCGCCGAGTCCGGTCCCGAGGTGCAGATAGGCGAACGATGCGGACGCCGCCTCGGCCGCCCCGCCGAGCGCGAGCCCGAGCGCCGCGGCGTTGGTGTCCTTGTCGACGACGACGGGCGTCCCGAGCCGCCGCGCCAGCGCGTCCCGCAGCGGGAACCCGTCCCACTCGGGGAATCCGGTGACCCGGTGCAGCACACCGTGCCGATGGTCGAGGGGGCCGGGGAGCGCGACACCGACGCCCAGCACGAGGAGGGGGACGGCGTCGGCGACCCGCACCGCCCCGGTCAGCAGGCCCTCCACCTCCCGGGCGGCACCCTCCACCACGGCCTCGCGGCCGGCGCCCAGGTCCAGCGGAGACCGCCGTTCCGCGATCACCGCGCCCGTCAAGTCACAGAGCACGGCCCGCAGTTCGTCCCGGTCCAGATGCAGCCCCACCGCATGTCCGGCGTCCGGCACCAGCCGTAGCACCGTCCGCGGTTTGCCGCCGGTGGAGGCGCGGCGGCCCGCCTCCACCGCGAGGCCGTCCGCGCGCAGCCGGGCGGTGATCTTGCTGACGGCCTGCGGGGTCAGCCCGGTCCGCTCCGCCAGCTCCAGCCGGCTGATCCCGGCCTCCCCCGCCGTCCGCAGCAGATCCAGTACGAGCGCCGCGTTGTGGCTCCGCAGCCCCAGCAGGTTCACTCCGCCCGCCACGGTTCCCCCGACTCCATGCCTGCCTACTCCACCCGGTCCCGCATACGTCCTGTCCACAGCACCATTCTCTCCGGCGCTTGCACTTTGGCAACAGCGTTGCGAAAGTAGGAGCCATGACAGACACCCCCCTCCGCGTGGGCCTCGTCGGCTTCGGCCTCGCGGGCTCCGTCTTCCACGCCCCGCTGATCGCCGCGACCGAGGGCCTGGCCCTCGACACCGTGGTCACCTCGAGCCCCGAGCGTCAGAAGGAGGCCCGCACCGCGTACCCGGACGTGCGCATCGCCGACTCCGCCGACGAGCTGTGGCCCCGGGCCGGGGAACTGGACCTGATCGTCATCGCGTCCCCGAACAAGACGCACATCCCGATCGCGACGGCCGCCCTGCAGGCGGGCCTGCCGGTCGTGGTGGACAAGCCGATCGCGGGGACGGCGGCCGAGGCGCGTGCACTGGCCGCCCTCGCCGAGGAGCGCGGCCTGCTGCTCTCCGTCTTCCAGAACCGCCGCTGGGACAACGACTTCCTGACCCTCCGCAAGCTGCTGGCCGACGGCGAACTCGGCGACGTGTGGCGCTTCGAGTCCCGCTTCGAGCGCTGGCGCCCGCAGCCCAAGGGCGGCTGGCGGGAGTCCGGCGACCCCGTAGAGATCGGAGGTCTGCTGTACGACCTGGGGAGCCATGTCGTCGACCAGGCACTCGTCCTCTTCGGCCCCGCCGCCTCCGTCTACGCCGAGACGGACATCCGCCGCCCGGGCGCACAGACGGACGACGACACGTTCATCGCGCTGACGCACACCAGCGGCGTCCGCTCCCACCTGTACGTCTCCGCGACGGCGGCCCAGCTCGGCCCCCGCTTCCGCGTCCTCGGCTCCACGGCGGGCTATGTGAAGCACGGCCTGGACCCGCAGGAGGCGGCCCTGCGCGAGGGCCTGCGCCCCGGTGCGGACTGGGGCCGGGAGCCCGAGACCCTGTGGGGCCGTGTCGGCGCCGGCGAGTCCCCGCTCACCGGCGGCGGCAGCCCCGTACCGACCCTGCCCGGCGACTATCCGGCGTACTACGCGGCCGTCGCCGCGGCGCTGCGCGAGGGCGGCCCAAACCCGGTCACCGCGCACGAGGCGGCCGCGGCCCTGGACGTCCTGGAGGCGGCCCGGCGCTCGGCCCGCGAGGGTGTGGCGGTGGCACTGTGACGACGACCGCTCCCGAGATCCCCGAACTCGAGGCACAGGAGCGTCGCCTGACGCTCCCGCACTTCACCCACGACGACGCGTGGGCGCTCGGCACCCTGCTGGTGGAGCTGGCGCGGGCGCACAACGCGCCCGTCGCGATCGACATCCGCCGGAGCGGCCAGCAGCTCTTCCACGCGGCGCTGCCGGGCTCCACGCCGGACAACGACGCCTGGATCGACCGCAAGCGCCGCGTGGTCGAGCGCTACGGCTGCTCCTCCCTGCTGGTCGGCACCCGTTTCCGCGCCAAGGGCACGACGTTCGAGGACTCCTCCCGCCTCGATCCGGACGTGTACGCGGCGCACGGCGGCGCGTTCCCGATCGCAGTGGAGGGCGCGGGCGTCATCGGCACGGTGGTGGTGTCGGGCCTGCCGCAGCTGGCGGACCACGCGCTGGTGGTCGAGGCCCTGGAGACGTTCAAGAAGTCCCTGTAGGGCGCGGGGCGGTGACGTACAGGCCGTCGCGTGGTCGTGCACGTCCACGCGACGGCCCCCCGCAGCCTCCGGCTCCCGCAGGGCGGCTACGCGTCCTTCAACTCCTGCCGCTGCCGCCCCAGCCCGTCGATCTCCAGCTCCACCACGTCCCCGGCCCGCAGATACGGCTTGGGCTCGGGCCGCCCCAGGGCCACGCCCGCCGGCGTCCCGGTGTTGATGACATCACCCGGGTACAGCGTCATGAACTGGCTGACGTACCGCACCACTTCGGTGACGGGGAAGATCTGCTCCGCAGTGGACCCGTCCTGCTTCAGTTCCCCGTTGACCCAGAGCCTCAGCCCGAGGTTCTGGGGATCGGGGACCTCGTCCGCGGTCACCAGCCACGGTCCCAGCGGGTTGAACGTCTCGCAGTTCTTGCCCTTGTCCCAGGTCCCGCCGCGCTCGATCTGGAACTCGCGCTCGGAGACGTCGTGCGCCACCGCGTACCCGGCGACGTGCGCGAGCGCCTCCTCCTGCGACTCCACATAGCGGGCCGTACGCCCGATGACGACCGCGAGTTCGACCTCCCAGTCGGTCTTGGTGGACCCGCGCGGCACGAGCACGGTGTCATGGGGCCCGACCATCGTGTCCGCCGCCTTGAAGAAGATCACCGGCTCCGGGGGCGGTTCGGCGCCCGTCTCGCGGGCGTGGTCGTGGTAGTTGAGGCCGATGCAGACGACCTTGCCGATCCGGGCGAGCGGCGGCCCGATACGCAGTCCGTCCGCGTCCAGCTCCGGCAGTTCGCCCGCCTCTGCGGCGGTACGGATCCGGCTGAGCGCCGCCGCGTCGGCGAGCAACGGCCCGTCGATGTCGGGGACGACACCCGACAGATCCCGCAGGGTCCCCCCGGCGTCGAGCAGCGCGGGCTGCTCCGCCCCCGCCGTACCGACACGCAACAGCTTCATGGTCAGCCTCTCCCTCGGTCGCGGCAGCCCCGCCGATGAGTGCGGCCGGGGCGCCGCCGGAGCGGGGCGGGGGCGTAGCCATCGGAGGACTGGTCGATCCTCCAAGGTCGGCGTCCAGTCCGCAATACCCCGTTCAAGGACCGGACCGAATCCTCGTTCAAGGACCGGCCCGATACCTCGTTCGAGGATCCCATCGATACCCGTTCAGGATCGAACCGGACCGGCCCGCCCCACCCGGCCGCCGCCCCCGCTCAGCGGTACAGCACCACCCGCTCGACCGCGCTCCACGTCGTACTGGTGACCACGTACAGCGCGGCGGCCAGCGGCACCACCGCCACCGTGACCAGGGTGAAGAAGGACAGGAACGGCATGACCTTGGTGACCGTGCCGAGCCCCGGCACCTGCTCGCCCGCACCCGCCGCTACCACGCTCAGAGCCATCGTCCGCTTGGTGCGCCGGACGTTGAAGGCGGCGACGGCCGCGACGAACGCGAACAGACCGAGGTAGACGAGTCCGGCCGGCCCGAGGAGTCCGCCGTGGCCGAGCGCGTCCGCCCAGCGGTCGCCGAGCGGCGCGGCGAACAGCGTGTGGGTGAGCAGTCCGCCCGCCTCGCCGCCGCTCGTGGTGGAGAACAGGTGGTAGAGCAGGAAGAACGCGGGCAGTTGGAGGAGGCTCGGCAGCAGACCCGAGAACGGGCTCACACGTTCCCGCTCATGCAGTTCCAGCACCGCCCGCTGAAGCCTCTCGGGGTTCTTCGCATGCTTCCTGCGCAGCTCGGCGAGCTCCGGTTGCAGCTTGGCGCGGGCCTGCTGACCGCGCGCCGCGGCCCGGGACAAGGGGTGGACGAGAAGTCGTACGAACGCGGTGAACAGGACGATCGCGGCGGCGGCCGCGGAGGCGTGGAAGAGCGGCTGGAGCAGATCTGCGAGCCGTTCGACCAGGCCGGCGAACACGGACATGAACGTGGACATGGGTGAGCCCTCCGGGGGTCTCGTCGTGCCGGGAGAAAGAAAGGTGTCGGCATGACGACCCGCGCGGGGTCACACGTCTGCGGATGAGCGCACGAAGCGCATGAGAGCAGGAAGCAACGAAGAAGTGTGAGCCCTACGCGGCGGTCGCCGGAAGGGCCCACCCCGGTGCCCGGGGGCGGCTGCGGCCCGGGGCGTCGGGGTCCCGTTGCGGCAGGAAGGCCGTGCGATGCGCTCGGTCGCGCAGGGCCGTACGCACCCGAGTCGGCGGCACGGCGGGCACGCTACGGGCGGCGATCAGCGCGCAGACGGCGAGCGCGGAGCCGGCCGCTGCGGTCGCGGCGAAGGCGAAGGCGACCGTGGCGGGCAGGCTCCCGGTGTCGAGAACCGCGACTTCGAGGAGCAGAACGACCAGCACGGCGGCAGGGCACAGGTTCACCCGGCTACGGATCACCGACGGCCCTCCCCCTCCACACGGGCTCGCTCTACACGGACTCCAGCTCGATCGGCTCCAGCAACCTCTTCGGCTTGAGCATCACCCGGCTGATCGGATCGGCCGGGTTCGGATCGGCTCCTGGTCCCGGCAACATTTCGACGTCCGAGACGGGTACGACGGTTCCACAGTCGGGACATTCGTCGTACCGACCCAGTTCCCGTTCCGTCCCGCACGTCGCGTGCCGGAAGACACGCAGCTGGGCCTCGGAGAAGTGGTCCCGCCCCCACAGACCGAGCGCGCGGAGGGTGGGCCACAGGGCGAGACCGCGCTCGGTGAGGACGTACTCGTCCCTCGGCGGCGACTGCTGATAGCGGCGCTTCTCGAGGACCCCTTCGGTGGTGAGGGTCTGGAGCCGTGCCGCGAGGACGGCACGCGGGATACCGAGGTGAACGAGGAAGTCGTTGTAGCGGCGTACGCCGTAGAACGCGTCGCGCACCACGAGCAGCGTCCAGCGCTCGCCCACGATCTCCAGCGCCCGGGCGATCGAGCACTCCTGTGACGCGTAGTCCTTGCCGAGAGCCATGACCCCACTGTAGCCACCCCCCCCCGCTCGTCAGTTCAATGACCGAACTGACTTTGCCGAGACTTGATTCAATGACCGAACCTGCGCCGCTACGGTCGACTCCAAGAAGTTCAACGAACGAACTGACTGCATTCGACCGGCCCTCATCTGGAAGCGCAGGCCATGCCTCAGCTGGAAAGCACCGCAGCCAACGTCACCGCCCCCACCTCGGCCCCCGTGGCCCAGGAGGCCCCGAGGGCCACCCTCACCCTCGCCCTGACCAGCGCGGCCACCGCCATGGCGCTCATGATCTACACCGCGCCGTCCGTCACCCTCCCGGACACTGTCGCCGCCCTGCACACCCCGGCCTCCGCCCAGGCCTGGCTGCTCAACGGCACCCCGCTGGGCCTGGCCGCACTGCTCCTGGTGGCCGGCAGCCTCGCCGACGACTACGGCCGCCGCCGGATCTTCGTGGCCGGCACCATCGCGCTCGGCGTCACCACCGTGCTCGGCGCCCTCACCACCTCGACCTGGCTGTTCACCCTGGCCCGCATCGCCCAGGGGGCGGCCAGCGCCGCCATCCTCGCCAGCAGCCTCGGCCTGCTCGTACAGGCCTATCCGAGCGCGCGCGGCCGGCTGCACGCGACCGGTGTGTGGGGCGCGTTCGTCAGCGGCGGCATCGCGGTCGGCCCCCTGGTCGCCGGGGCGATGCACACCTGGCGGACCGCCTACGCCGTCCTCGGCGCCGCCGTGCTCGTGGTCGCAGCCCTGTCGGCGCGCGGTCTGTCGGAGTCCCGCGCGCCCCGGGACGGCCGCCCGGACCTCGTGGGGGCCGTCGTCTTCAGCCTTGCCCTCGTCTCCCTGGTCGCCGCGCTGACCCTCGGCCGGGACGGCTGGCTGAGGGCCCCGGTGCTCCTGCTGTTCGCGGCGGCCGTGGTCCTGGTCCTGGCCTTCGCCCTGATCGAGCACCGCACCCGCACCCCGATGATCGACCTCGCCCTGCTGCGTCGCCCCGGCTTCCTCGGCTCCGCGGCGGCCGGACTCTTCACGGGCATCGCGGTGATCGGCCTGTTCAGCTTCCTGCCGGCCCTGATCCAGCGGACGCTGGGCTTCTCCCCGATGCAGACGGCCTGGCTGTTCCTGATCTGGTCCGGACTGTCCTTCCTGGTCGCCCTCCAGGCGAAGCGACTGGCCGGCCGCGTCTCGTCCCGCCACCAACTGGCCATCGGCTTCGCCCTGCACGCCGTCGCCATCGTGACCATGCTCGGCGCGATCGGCGCCCACTCGTGGCTGCGCATGCTGCCCGGCCTGGTGATCGGTGGCGTGGGCAGCGGCCTGCTCAACGCCGCGCTTCCGCTGGTCGCCGTTGAGTCGGTGCCCACCGCGCGGGCGGCCATGGGCTCGGGCGCCCAGCAGACGTTCCGCTACATCGGCTCCTGCGCGGGCGTGGCCCTCACCATCGCCCTGGTCACCTCCGGCGGCACCCCGGCACACGGCGCGAACATCGCCCTGATCGTCTCGGCGGTCCTGGCCCTGGTGGGCGCGGCCGGCGTCCTGGCCCTGCGGGAGCGGACCGCCTGAGAAGCGCCCGGACGGGACCGCAAAGGGGCGCGGGGAGCGCGTTCGACCACCGAACGCGCTCCCCGCGTGTCTCAAAGAAATCCGGGCACGTCATGAATACGCGCGCCACCTTATGGAAAATGCGCGCCGCCCGGTGATTCGAACCCGCTCGACGAAGGGCCGTCCGGAAGTGCGGAAATCCGGTCGGGCAGTACAGTGAACGGGTGACGTCGAAGATCGCGTCGAATGTCCCGGTTCACGGTAGGGACCGCGTGACACGAACCCGTTGACCCCATTCGGTGTTCCGAAGGACTGTCATCGTGATCAAGCCCTACGGCCCCTACGACTTCATGCCGCCGATCAGGACCTTCTCGGTCACCTCGGAGTCCGTGGCCGACGGCGAGCCGCTGGCCAACGACCAGGTGAGCGGCATCTTGGGAGCGGGCGGATCGGACATCTCACCGCAGCTGAGCTGGTCCGGTTTTCCCGAGGAGACGCGGAGCTTCACGGTGGCGATGTTCGACCCCGACGTCCCTACCGCCTCGGGCTTCTGGCATTGGGCCGTGGCCAACCTCCCCGCCTCCGTGACCGAGCTTCCGGCCGGGGCGGGAGACGGCAGGGATCTGCCCGGCGGCGCGGTGACGCTGGCCAACGATGCCGGCCACAGGAGGTACCTCGGTCCGGCGACGCCGCCAGGCAACGGCCCGGACCGCTACTTCCTCGTGGTGCATGCCGTCGACGTGGAGGAACTGGGGGTGTCCGAGACATCGACCCCCGCCTACATGGACTTCCTCCTGTTCAGCCACGCGGTCGCGCGGGCGACCATGTACGGCACCTTTGAGCGGGACTAGGGCGGCACGGCCTTCCCCCACAATGCCGTGCGTGGCGCAGCCCGTTCGGCCCCGGGAGGGGGGAACGGGCTGCCTGTACTGCGGAGCCTCGGGCCGGAGTCAGCGCAGCGAGTGGACCGGGCCGACCTTGAGGGCGTTGATGCTCGTGCCGCTGCACTCCTGCGTCTTCCACGGCACGTCGATCAGGTCCTTCGAGCCGGGCGCGTAGACGCCGACGAAGGAGACGTCCTTGAGCCGGCATTCGTCGGCGGAGTAGCCGCTGTGCCCGTCGGGCGCCATGACGTCCGCGACGGCGTGGCCGTTCGGAAGCATGGTCACGATCGTGACAGAGGTGCTTTTGTCACGGGCGGCGGCGTTGCCGATCTGAGCGCCGTCGCGACCGTGGAAGGACACTCCCGGGAAGCCGGAGAGCGTGCACGGGCTGCTGCCGGTGTTCTGGAAGAGCAGTTGGAAGTGCGTGGTGCCGGCGGCGCTGTCGATGTTCTCCGCCGAGGCCTTCAGGTGCGCGGCGGTGCACGCCTGCGGGCCGCCGTCCGTGCCGCCGCTCCCACCGGATCCCTGGCTGCCGGAGTGGCCGGCCGACATGGAGGAGGACGTGTCGCCGGCGGCGGTGGGTCCGGCCGACGAAGAGGTGTCGGAGCCGGCTGCCGCCGAAGAAGAAGCCGAAGAGCCGCTGGAGGAGGCGCCATCGGTCCCCGGGCCGCACGCTGTCAGTGCCATCCCGGCCAGGGCCAGAGCGAGAACGGGCGTGGCGCGGCGGACAGTCGTGGCCTTCATGGGAATCCGTTCGTGCGTTGTGACGAGGTCTTTCCCCGTCGTGAGCATCACTCTTCTTGATCACGCGGGCGCCTGACCAGCCCGGACAGGTTCCTGTGACCGCTCCGCCGAAAAATAGTTACCGTTCAACAACTTAGTGGCTCCGATATTCCAAACTTTTGCACCGGTATTCAATTTCTACGCACGGGATCTCGCCCATGGGAACTCGGTGCTGACCCCTGAGCGCACCACGGACCGCGCTCTGACAGGCGGCGTCCATCGCCTTCCGCCCGAGGCGGCCAGGCATCGATGAGGCGGGAGACACCCGGACCGGACATGCCGCCCGGTCAAGGCCACTCTTGCGGACCGTCTCACGGACCGTCTCCACGCACCACCCGGCCATACGTTTGAACGCCCGAAAACAAACATCCGAAAAAACAGTGATCCGGCCCGTCTCCCCCGGGTCACCCACATCGGGCCTTACAGTGACGCCCGTGAAGAAGAGCTACCGCACGCTCGACGGAATCCGCGGTGCCGCCGCGCTCTGTATTGTCGTACTGCATTCTCCACGTCTTTTCGGAACCGCACCGACATTCCTCGGAATGGCCGTGGACCTCTTCTTCGTACTGAGCGGCTTCGTGCTCGCCCACGCCTACGACCAGCGCATCGGCCAGGGCATGACCCCCCTGGGCTTCCTGAGGCGACGCTGGGCACGGCTCTATCCGCTCTACGCCCTGGGCCTGGCCCTCGGTGTCGTCCACGCCGTGCTGTGCATCCTCTACCATTCGCCCACCGAGCCATGGAGCTGGCGGAAACTTCTCATCACGCTGCCGGCTTCCCTGTTCATGCTCCCGGCGCCGACGAACGAAGGGCTGTTTCCCTTCAACGGCCCGATGTGGTCCATTTTCTTCGAACTGCTCGCAAACCTTTTGTGGGTGACGTTCTGGCGCCCCCTGCAGTCCGTAAAGATTCTCTTCGGAACCGTACTGGCATGCGGTGTCCTTTATTCTTTCGCCCTCTTCCACTGGGGAACCGCGGCGGTCGGCCTGACCTGGTCGACCTTTCCCGGCGGGCTGGCGCGGGTGTGCTCCTCCTTCGGCGCCGGACTGCTGGTCCACCGGTTGCGGGACAGACTGCGCGCCCGGGGCGTCCCGCCGCTGCTGCTGATGGGCGCGCTGCCCGCCCTGGCCTTGTTCCGCCCCGGCCTGGTCGCCCAGCTCCTGTGCGTCCTGCTGGTGTTCCCGCTCGTCGTCCTGCTCGGCGCGAGGAGCGAGCCCTCGACCGGCGTCGGGCGCTGCTGCGACACGCTGGGCAAGGCGTCCTACTGCGTGTACGTGCTGCACCGGCCGCTGGGGGCCCTGGTGTACGCGGCGGCCCTGCAGTGCACCGGACGGGGTCTGGAAGCCTTCGCCCCCTGGGGCGGTGTGGTCTTCCTGGCCGGACTCGTGGCAGCGGGCCTGGTGCTGACCGACCGGCTGGAGACCCCGGCCCGGAGGTGGCTGACGCACCGTCTGGCCCGTGATCACCGCCAACCGCTGCCGGCTCCCCGCCACGGCGACGCGCCCCTCGCGCCGGCCGACCCGGGCCACGACGCCACCACGGCTCCCCCGCTCAATCCATAGCCCGCGCCCCCATCGACCTACGCCCCCCGGTCACTCGCCCCCGCCGTCGGTCCCGATCGCGACCTCCGGCGTGGGTGCGCTCCGGCTCCGGCCGACCGTCAGGGACCAGCGCACGGCCGAGGACGCCTCGACGGACACCGTGCCCCCATGGTCCGCTCCCGTCAGCGCCATCTCGTTGAGGACGGAGCTGACCCGGCCGGCCCGGCACTCCAAGGGGAACGAGGCGCCGGTGGGTCGCACCGCGACGCGGACACTCCCCCGCCCCTCGCACGCCACGGCGACGACGAGGGCGTCCCCCTTCCTGCCCTCGCCGAACTCGATGCTCGCGCTGCCGCCGCCCGGCGCCCGGCGGCCCACGACGGTGTCCCCGCCGCCCAGTTGCGGCACCGCCAGCACGGACCGTCCGGTGCCGGCCGTGCCCGTCGCCTCATCGCGCACGGGCGGACGCGTGGACACCCCCGTCGGCGCGGCGCTCTTCCCGTTCCCGCTCGGCGCCGGTCCCCCTCCCGCGTCGGAGTGGCCGTGCGTGCAGGCGACGAGCGAGAGCGACATCGCCGCACAGACAAGACCCAGCCGCAGCGGAGCACGACGTGACACACCAGCCCTACGAAGCATGTCCGACCTCCCTGATGACCCAGGCGACGACCCCGGTCGAGCCCTTGACGCCGTCGACGTCGATACGGAGGGGCCCGTGCGACGTGATCCGCCGCCGTACCACCGACCGGTCGCACGGCACGCCCCCCTCCGTACCGGTTCCGGCCGGCGTGAACACCACCCGTGCCCGGCCCCGCCCGATGCAGACCAGGTCGAGCCGATAGACCCTGCCCCGGCCGAGCAGGGGCTCGGTGTGGATGCCGTCGGCGACACGTTCCGTCCCGGCCTCGACCATCCCCCCGCCGCCGAACCCGCCGAGCGCGGCCTGAGCCTGCTCACCGAGCCTCTCCTCCTCGAACCGCCTCTGGCCGAGCCTCTGTTCGGCGGGCCGGGCAGCCACCCGGGACGCACTCGGCGAAGCCGCGCCGGACGCGGCGGCCCCATGGCCCTCGGATGCCGTGCACGAGACGAGCCCAAGCACCGCCGCCGTCACGGTGCCCGCGGCGAGCCGAGCCCGCGGGCGCGCAGTGGCCGTACTCGTAGAGACCATGACCGGTTCCCCCTGTGTCCTGAGTCCCGGGAACGGTACTGCCGGGCGACGAGCCCGCCGGAGGTTCTGAGCAAGACATGAGGTTCCCGACCCGGCGACGAAAACGCCCCGTCCCACCCACACCCCGACGTTCGAGCCCCCGAACGACAACCGGCCTCTGAGCACCACCCGCCCTCTCGACAACCCCACCCGCCACCCCCGACCCTTCCGAAGGGCGACCGGACAACCGCACCCCTGCACTCGGCTGTGCCCCCTCACTCGGCCACGCCCGCCCTGGAGCAGCCATGTCCGCACCCCAGCACCCGGAGCAGCAGCACACGCAGGACCACCGACACCCCCACACCCCCGCGATCCGCCGCCGAACCCTCCTCACCGCCGCCGCCGGCGCCGTCCTCGGCCCGGTCCTCGCGACCGGCACCGCGCACGCGGACGCGACAATCGCGGTGAACCCGTCCACCCCCTACGGAAGTTGGGAGGGCTGGGGCACGTCCCTCGCCTGGTGGGCCAATGTGTTCGGCGACCGGGACGACTTCGCCGACATCTTCTTCACCACCAGGTCGGTCGCGTACGGCGGCACAACACTCCCCGGCCTCGGCCTGAACATCGCCCGCTACAACCTCGGCGCATGCAGCTGGAACAGCGTGAACGGCGAGAGCATGGTCGCCTCCGCCGCCATCCCTGCCTTCAAGCAGATCGAGGGCTACTGGCAGGACCGGACGAACGAGGACCCCACGGCCTCCACCTGGAACTGGACGGCGGACGCGAAACAGCGCGCGATGCTCGTCAAGGCGACCCAGCGAGGCGCGATCAGCGAGCTGTTCGCCAACTCCCCCATGTGGTGGATGTGCTACAACCACAACCCCTCGGGCGCCGCCGGCGGCGGCAACCTCCAGTCCTGGAACTGCCGCCAGCACGCCTCCCACCTCGCGTCCGTGGTCCTCTACGCCAGGGACAACTGGGGCGTGAACTTCACGACGTTGGAGGCGTTCAACGAACCGTCCTCCGCCTGGTGGACCGCGACCGGCACCCAGGAGGGCTGCCACGTGGACGCGTCCGTACAGTCGGCCGTACTGCCCTATCTGCGCAGCGAGTTGACCAAGCGCGGCCTGACGGGCACGAGGATCTTGCCTCGGACGAGACGAGCTACGACCTGGCACGAACGACCTGGAACTCCTTCAGCGCGACGACGAAGCCCTACGTCGACCGGGTCAACGTCCACGGCTACCAGGGTTCGGGCGGCCGCAGAGACCTGCTCTACACGGACGTGGTGACGACCGCGGGCAAGGGCCTGTGGAACTCGGAGACGGGCGACGTGGACGACACCGGCCTCACCCTCGCGAGCAACCTGCTCATGGACTTCCGCTGGCTGCACCCCACGGCCTGGGTCCACTGACAGGTGATGGACCCGACGGCGGGCTGGGCGGTGATCGCGTACGACGAAGGCACCCTGCAGCCGGGCGCGGTGCAGACGAAGTACTACGTGATAGCGCAGTTCAGCCGCCATGTCCGCCCCGGTATGACGATCATCGACACGGGCGTGGACCACGCGGTCGCGGCCCTGGACCGGTCGGCGCGGCGTCTGGTGATCGTCGCGGCGAACAAGTCCTCCTCCGCCCAGACCCTGACCTTCGACCTCTCCCGCTTCACCACGGTGACGGGCGGCTCGGACGGGGTGGTGCCCCCGCTGGAACACGGTGACGTCCGGGGGCGGCGACCTCTACACCGCGCACACGGACACCTACCTGAACGGAAAGTCACTGAGCGTGCCGTTCGCGGCAGGGGCGGTGCAGACGCTGCAGGTGGACGGAGTGGTGGCGTAAACCCGGCTGCCACGGCCGTCCGAGCACCCATCCCGCCGGCCCCTTCACCCGCACACGGGTCACCCTCTGACACGGGGGTCTCCCCCGATACCGCAAGACAAACCCTTAACGACCCCTGGCCTGGGAATCTCTCTCGTTTGTCGGTCGTCGGCAGTACGGTGTCCCCCATGCGCCCCGACACGTCTGCCGAGAACGTCGACCACAACGCCGAAGCAGCACGCCTGGAGCGGACTGCCGGCCTGTACCCCGAGGACGCCGAACACCTGCTGCTGCAGGCCGCGGCCCACCGGGAACTGGCCGGTGACCGCCCCGGCGCCACCGCGCTGTACGACCGCCTGCTGTCGTCCTCCGACCCCCTGGAGAACCCCCACCTCGTCCGCGCCCTGAAGGCGTCGAACCTGTGGGAGTACGACCACGAGGCGGAGGCCCGGGCGATCATCGACGGAATCCGCGCGTCCGCCACCCGCCACCCGGCACCCTGGCTGATCGTCGCGGAGTCACTGGAGTCGCACGACGAGCTGGAGTCGGCGGAGGCGACGTTCACCCAGGGGCTACGGCTTCTGCTCGGGGACACCGCGGAGCCCCCGCAGGCCACGCACCCGCTCCTCTACGGCCGCCACCGGGTCCGCCGCATGCTGGGCGCGCCCCATGACGACTGGGACACGCTGGCCGACACCCTCCACTCCTCCCCGGTGTCCCTGGACGAGCTCCACGACCCGAAGCGCGTCTGGTCCCTGGGCTCGGACAACCCGGCGGAGCTCCAGGCCGAGATCGGCCGCCTGCGGGCGGAGCTGGGCGCATACCGGGAGGCCCTGTCCCGCCCGTTCCCGGTCGCGGTCCTGCACTGGCCGGCCCCCGAACTCCAGGAGCTCGTGTCGGCCTACCCGTCGCTCACCGCCGAGTACGCCTCCCACCCGGAGCACCAGGCGACGATAGAACGCTCCCTGAGGGAACTGTCCGCCTCGGGCACCCCGAACCTGGGCATCGTGACCGGCACGGTCCCGTCCTACGAGGCCTTCGCAGCCTCGGAGGGCACAACCCCGGCGGACACGACCCTGCTCCCCCAGTACGCAACGACACTGGCAGCCCGGGGACGAGCTGTGGCTTGGCCGCCGGAGCAGGGGGACTCGTGCTGGTGCGGGTCGGAGCGGGTTTATGAGGGGTGCCACGGCGTTGAGGCGTAAGCCTCGACGTCACCACGAGCACGGCATCCCATCGACTGTCGGAAAATGATCAACTTCCATCACATGGCATTCGATTGTCAGTGACTGCTGTTAGAACAGATCCGCATGGGCGCGAAGGGTTGCGTTCGTGGGTCCACGAGGGATCGAAGGAGCAGTCGTGATGGAGTCGGGGGACGTGACGCAACCCATCGCGGGCGTCTATGAGCAGCTACTCACGGAAGACCTTCGCCATCGCATAGAGGGGTTCGAAGAAGCGGGCTGGAAGGCCATCGACGCCGAGGTCAGCGCAGAGTCAACCCCTCATGTGCTGGCCAGGCATATCGGCGCGGTTGTGGGCCACCGGCTGAGTCAGATGCCGCACAAGGATCAGGTGGTTGCGGCCAACCAGATCATGCGGGCGCTGGCCGCCAGCGCACCCGACCTGGACGCGGACCCCCTCGGCTCCATCGTCGACGGCCCACGGCAACTTCTCGCTCTCGCCAAGCAGGAAGCACCCGGCGTCTACGCGATCCGCCCTCTGACGCCCCTGTCGGAAACGGCGTTGATCACCAACGCGCCGGACGACCCCAATCTGGGCGCCGAATTGCGCGCCGAGCTCGCCACGGCAGACCGTATCGACCTGCTGTGCGCGTTCGTAAAGTGGCACGGCATACGGGTGCTTGAGGACGCACTGCGCGCGGCGAAGCAGCGAAACGTCCCGATCCGTGTCATCACAACCACCTACATCGGCGCCACTGATCGGTATGCGTTGGACCGCCTGGTCCGGGAATTCAACGCCACGGTAAAGATCAACTACGAGATCCGATCGACGCGCCTCCACGCGAAAGCATGGCTGTTCCGCCGTCAAACCGGCTTCGATACGGCTTACGTAGGCAGCTCCAACCTGTCGAAGGCCGCACTGCTCGACGGTTTGGAGTGGAACGTACGGCTGTCGTCCGTCGCCACCCCCAGGGTCATCGATAAGTTCGAGGCGACATTCGACGCGTATTGGGACGACCCTGCCTTTGAGCCGTACGACCCCGACAACGACGGGGATCGACTCGCTGACGCGTTGGCCCAGGCGGGCGGCAAGGGATCCGGTGACGAGCTAAAGATCAATATCTCGGGGCTCGAAGTGCGGCCCTTCCCGCACCAGCGGGACATGCTGGAGCGTCTACGAGTCGAGCGTGAGATCCGCGGCCATCACGAGAACCTCCTCGTCGCCGCGACCGGAACCGGCAAGACCGTCATGGCGGCCCTGGACTATCGCAATCTGCGTGACCGCCGCGGCGGGGAACTCCCCCGACTGCTGTTCGTCGCACACCGCAAGGAAATCCTGAAGCAGTCCCTGCGCACCTACCAGGAGGTGCTCGGCGACGCCTCCTTCGGTGAACTGCTCTACAACGGGCAAGAACCCCGCGAGTGGACGCATGTCTTCGCCAGCGTCCAATCCCTCAACCTCCAGCGGCTGGAACAGTTCGATCCGGGCCACTTCGACGTCATCGTCATCGACGAGTTCCACCACGCCACGGCCAGCACCTATCGCCGCGTCCTTGAGCACTTCACACCGAGCGAGTTGCTCGGCCTCACCGCGACGCCGGAGCGGATGGACGGGCGCAATGTGCAGGACGAGTTCTTCGGAGGCAGGATCGCCGCCGAGATGCGACTCTGGGAAGCCCTCGAAAACGATCTGCTGTGCCCTTTCCACTACTTCGGCGTCCCAGACGGAACCGACCTCTCCCAGCTCAACTGGCGAGCGGGTTCCTACGACCGAGATGAACTCGCCAACCTCTACACGGCCAGCCATGCCCGGGCTCTCATCGTCATCAAGCAGGTCAAGGACAAGATCTCCAACCCGGCCGCGATGCGCGCCTTGGGCTTCTGCGTGAGCAAGAAGCACGCCCACTTCATGGCGGAACGCTTCCGCGAGGTGGGATTCCAGGCCGCAGCGCTCGATAGCGACTCGACTGCCGCCGAGCGCGAACGCACGCTGAACGACCTCAAGGCCGGACGGATCCAGATGATCTTCACTGTCGACCTGTTCAACGAGGGGCTGGACATCCCGGATGTCGACACCCTGCTCCTCCTGCGCCCTACGAACAGCGCGACCGTCTTCCTCCAGCAACTGGGACGCGGTCTGCGCCGAACGCCGAACAAGCCGGTGCTGACCGTACTGGACTTCATTGGCCAGCATCGGGCGGAGTTCCGCTTCGAGGAGCAGTTCCGGGCCCTGACCAACCTTTCTCGCAACCGCCTAGTCGACAGCATCGAGCGCGACTTCCCCCACCTGCCGTCCGGCTGCCAGATCCTCCTGGAAGGCAAGTCCAAGGACCTCGTCCTGGACAACATCCGTACACAGCTCAACGCCACGATCAACACGCTGGCGAAGGAGGTCAGGGACTACAGCACTCCCCGGCTGGCTGCGTACCTGCACGAGAGCAGGCGGGAGATCAAGGAGCTCTACAAGAACAAGAACTCCTGGACCGCAGTCCTGCGCAGAGCTGGGCGCGTCAAGGAAGCCGAGGTGCCGGGCGAAGAGGAACTCCTCAAGCGCGTCCATGCCTTCCTCCATGTGGACGACCCCGAGCGGGCCCGCGCATATCTACGCCTCCTCGCCGACGACGCCCCTGATTACGATGCGCTCTCGCCCACCGACCAGGTGTACGCCCGCATGCTGTTCTTCAACCTGTGGGACAAGGCAGGCGGCTTCTCCAGCTACCACGAAGGCCTTGAGTCGCTGCGCGGCCAGCGCGTATTGCGCGATGAGCTGCGGCAGGTGCTGTCGTATGTCCTCGACCGGACCGACCACTTCCCCATCTCGCTGGAGGGGGACCTCAGCCACCTCCCGCTCAAGGTCCACAGCGCTTACAACCGCTCAGAGATCCTGGCGGCCCTCGGAGTGGCGCGGCTGGGCGGCCAGTTGCCCGGCGTCTTCAGCCAGGGAGTGACCTGGGTCGAGGAAATCAAGACCGACGCTCTTCTCATCACCCAGGAGAAGAACGAGCGCGACTTCTCACCCAGCGTCCGCTACAAGGACTACGCGCTCACCCCAACCCGGTTCCACTGGGAGTCGCAGGGCACGACGCCGGAGAACTCCCCGACGGGCTTGCGTTATCAGCGGCACGAGCACGAGGGCAGCCACGTTCTGCTCTTCCTGCGCCGTTACAAGAACAACAGCATCGGCAAGTCCGAACCCTGGATGCTCCTAGGGCCGGCCACCTACAAGTCGCACACCGGCAGCAAGCCGATGGCGATCACCTGGGATCTCCAGCACGAGCTTCCCGCCGATGTGTGGACGTACTCAGCCATCGCCGCCAGATGATGACATCACTCGAAAAGTTCCCGAGCGAGCGCGGGGGAGAGGGTGGGGCGTGGCCTGCATCACTTCTGCCGCAGGGGCGCGGCTCGCCCGGGCACCCCGGCGACATGGGTGATCAACATGCGGAGTTAGCCTCGTCGGGCCGGGGTGCGCGGTCGGGGACATGGCCGCCGGCCCGGCTCGGAGTCGTACCAGCGGAAGGCGGCAGCAGCGATGGCGAAGGTTCCTACGGCCCTGGTGGCCGCGAGTGGGCTCGTCGGCGGGTACGGAGTCGCCCGCTGGAGCAAGAAGCGCCAGCTCGGCGGGGCCGTGCTGGCCGTCGCGGGGGCCACGGCCGCGCAGCGGTGGCGGCAGCAGGCCGGGGGCCCGGCGGCCGGTGCGCTGACGGCCGCGTATGTCGCCGCGTTCGCCGGGTCGCACCCCCTGGCCAAGAAGGTCGGCGCCTGGCCGGCCGTTTTCGGCGTGGCGGGTGCCGTGGCCCTGGCGTCGTGGGCCGTGGCGGACCGGCGCGGCTGACCTCCGGTTCTCTCAGGACGCCCGCCCGTGCTCAGTACACCGGCGGGCGTTCACGACACCGGCCGCGCCGCTCAGGCCGCCTCGCCCCCGGTGCTCGCCGTCGGCCGGGCGTCGCCCGGTCCCCGTACGCCCTGGAACGTCTTGCGGTACGCGTACGGGCTGGTGCCCACCACGCGTTTGAAGCGGTCCCGGAAGGCCGTCGGGGAGCCGAAGCCCGCCTGGGTCGCGATGCGTTCGACCGGGTACGACGTGGTCTCCAGGAGGTACTGAGCGCGCCGGATGCGGGCCCGGTGCAGCCATTGCAGGGGCGTCGTGCCGGCCTGTTCGCGGAAGCGGCGGTTCAGGGTGCGGGCGCTCATGCCCGCGTGGGCCGCGATGTCGTCCAGGGTGAGGTCCCGGTCGGCGTTGTCCTCCAGCCAGCGCAGCAGCGGCTCCAGGGTGTTCCCGACCGGGGCCGGTGGCCGGGCGTGGACGATGAACTGGGCCTGGCCGCCCTCCCGTTCGAGCGGCATCACCGACAGCCGGGCCGCATCCGCCGCGACCGCCGAGCCATGGTCCTTGCGGATCATGTGCAGGCACAGGTCGAGCGCCGCGGCCGCGCCCGCCGAGGTGAGGAGCTGGCCCTCGTCGACGTAGAGCACATCCGGGTCGACCGTCACCTCCGGATGGCACTCGGCGAGCAGGGGCGCCGCGACCCAGTGCGTGGTCGCCCGTCGCCCGTCCAGCAGGCCCGTCGCCGCGAGCACGAACGCGCCCGCGCACACGGAGGCGATCCGGGTGCCGTTGGCCGCGGCTGCGCACAGGGCCTCCTTGACGCCCGCCGGGAGCGGCAGGGTCGGGGTCGCCGTGCCCGGCAGGATGATCGTGTCGGCCTCCGCCAGTGCCTCCAGCCCGTACGGGGCCCGGATCCGGAACGTCCCCGCGTCGACCTCCTCCTGCGGTGCGCAGATCCGCACCCGGTACGCGGCGCGCCCGTCGGGCAGCCGGGTGCGCGAGAAGACCTCGATCGGGGCCGAGAGGTCGAAGGGGATCACCTGGTCGAGGGCCAGGACCGCCACGGTGTGCATGGCGAGAGGGTAGGGGTACGACGGGTTCCCGCCAAGGCGGGAGTGAGAGCAGGTGGGGGAATGTGCGCAGGTCGGCGGGCTTTCGTACGATCGTCGGGGCGTGGCCGGAATCTGTTGAGGGGTGGCAGTTTCGCCACTGGTCTGAAGATCGGGCCGGCCCCTAGCCTCGGTCCGTGACCAAGTTCCTTCTCGCCGTCCATGTCCTCGCCGCGATCGTCGCCATCGGGCCCGTCACCGTCGCCGCGAGTCTGTTCCCGCCCACCGCGCGCAAGGCGCTCGCCGAGCCCGGGGAGGCCCGGCACCACCTCGGGCTGCTCCACCGCATATGCCGGATCTACGCCGTCGTCGGCGTCGCCGTCCCGGTGTTCGGGTTCGCCACCGCGCAGAACATGGGCGTGCTGGGCAGCGCCTGGCTGATCACGTCGATCGTGCTCACCGTGCTCGCAGCGGTCGTCCTCGCCGCGCTGGTGCTGCCCAGGCAGGAGGCGATCCTCGAGGGCGTCGACGCGGGGACCGCCGGCGAGCGGGCCACCGTGCGGCTCGCCATGGTGACCGGGATCTTCAACCTGCTGTGGGCCGTCGTCACCGTACTGATGATCGTGCGCCCCGGGTCCACCACGGGAGCATAGGTCTCACAGCGGGTTGTTGAGGGTCAGGTCCTCCCTGGCCCACTCGCCCCTCAGGGCCCGCGCCACCGAGGCCGCCGTCAGTACCCCGGCGGCGATCAGCAGGGTGAAGAATCCCCAGGCCAGCGGCCAGGCCGAGGCGTCGGGCCCCGGGTGGGTGCGGAAGGAGACCTGCATCAGCGCGGCGGGGGGCGCCGCCACCAGCAGCACCGCCCAGCCGAGCCGGTCCCAGAGGCCGAAGTAGGCGGCGAGGAGCAGCAGGGCCAGCCCGAGGAGAGCGACGCCGACCGCTGTCACGGGGGTCGTCTCCTCGGCGGCGCCCGGGGTCGTGGGCCGGTTGCGCAGGTCCCAGGGGAGGCAGAGCAGATACGCCACGGCGGCGAGGGCCGCACCGAGCAGGCGGATCAGCCAGCGCACGGGCAGGCGGCGCGTTCGCATGGGGCGGAGCAGCTTCTCGGTCATGCGTACGAGGATTCCGGCGCCGCGACGGGGCCGACAGAGTACGGGTACTCAGGTACCCGTACTCATCCCGGGTCGGCGTCCCCGGACTCCGGCGGCCGTGCCCTCGTACGGGCGCCTACTGGGTCGCCTTCGCGCTCGCCGCCTGTGTCACCGCCGTCAGCGGCAGGGCGATGTCCTCCAGCGAGCGGCGTTCCGCGCGTACCGCGAGCACGGCCGCGACCAGGCCCGCCGCGCACATCAGGCCCGCTCCGATCTGGAAGGCGAGGACCGTGTCGCCGACCTTGCCGGTGTTGGTGAGGTCCGCGAACAGCAGGGGGCCGCTGATGCCGCCGGCCGCCGTGCCGATGGCGTAGAAGAAGGCGATGGACATGGCCCGGGTCTCCATCGGGAACACCTCGGAGACCGTCAGATACGCGCTGGAGGCGCCGGCCGAGGCGAAGAACAGCACCACGCACCAGCAGCCAGTCAGGGTGCCCGCGGTCAGCGAACCCCGGCCGAACAGCCAGGCCGTGACGAACAGGAGCAGCCCGGACAGCAGATACGTCGAGGAGATCATCACCCGGCGGCCGACCGTGTCGAAGAGCTTGCCGAGCAGCAGCGGGCCGAAGAAGTTGCCGATCGCGATGACGGCGAAGTAGTAGCCGGTGCGATCGGCCGGGACGTGGAAGAACTTGGTGAGGATCGCGCCGAAGCCGAAGGTGATGGCGTTGTAGAGGAACGCCTGGCCGATGAAGAGGGAGAAGCCGAGAGCGGCACGCTTGCGGTACCGGGAGAAGACCGTGCGGGCGATGTCCATGAAGCCGATGCTCTTGCGCTGGTGGATGGTGATCTCGCTCTCGGGCCGGGGCAGCGGCTCGCCCTTCTCCGCCTCGACCTGCCGTTCGATGGCGGACACCACCTGTTCCGCCTCCCGCTCCCTGCCGTGGATCAGCAGCCAGCGCGGGCTCTCGGGCACGTGCCGCCGCACCAGGAGGATGACCAGGCCGAGGACGACGCCCAGCGCGAACGTCAGCCGCCAGCCCACGTCCTTGGCCAGGATGCTCGTGTTCAGCGCGACGATCGACAGCAGCGAGCCGCCGACCGCGCCCACCCAGAAGCTGCCGTTGATGATCAGGTCGACGCGGCCGCGGTGGTACGCCGGGATCAGTTCGTCGATCGCGGAGTTGATGGCCGCGTACTCACCGCCGATGCCGAAACCGGTGAGAAAGCGGAAGAGGAAGAACCACCAGGGCTGGAAGGAGACCGCCGTCAGGGCGGTGGCCGCGAGATAGACCGCGAGGGTGATCATGAACAGCTGCTTGCGGCCGTAGCGGTCGGTAAGGCGGCCCCAGAACAGGGCGCCGACGCACGCGCCCGCCACATACAGCGCCGCCGCCATGCCGGTGACCTGGCCGGAGCTGATCGCCAGTCCGCTGCCGGGCTCCGACAGCCGGCTGGCGATGTTGCCGACGACCGTGACCTCCAGGCCGTCGAGGATCCATACCGTGCCGAGTCCGATCACGATCGTCCAGTGCCAGCGCGACCAGGGCAGGCGATCGAGTCGAGCGGGAATCGCAGTGGTGACCGTGCCGGGCTGTGGCGCGGTGAGGGACATGGTTGCCTCCTTGTGACGCCGGCTGACGCCGCACGGGGCCCGAGTGCCCGCTCACCAGCGCCTTACGCCAGAGGCCGCCGCGGCCCCGGCCGGGCGGCTAGGCCCGGTCGTCGAACTCCCGCCTGCCCCGCTCTCCGGGCTGACGACGGCAAGTTGACGACGGGACCTGGCCCCGGGCGCCGTGCGTCGTCCCCCGGCTCACCCCCCGAGCACCTGCGACACCGTGTAGATCAGCAGTCCCGCGAGCGAGCCCACCACCGTGCCGTTGATCCGGATGAACTGCAGGTCCCGGCCGATGTGCGCCTCGATCTTCCGCGTGGTGTGCCCGGCGTCCCAGCTCGCGACCGTGTCCGTGATCAGGGAGGTGATCTCCTTGCGGTACGTCGTCACGACATGCACCGCCGCGCCCTCCACCCACCGGTCCACCTTGGACTGGGTCCTCGGGTCGTCCGCCATCCGCATGCCCAGCGACAGCAGCGACGCCCGCACCCTCACCCGCAGCTCGCTCCGCTCGTCCTGCGCGGCAGAGACGATCATGGAGCGGACGGCGGTCCAGGCGGAGGCGATCAGGTCCTGGACCTCGCCGCGGCCCAGTACCTCACCCTTGAGCCGCTCCACCCGCGCCCGGGTGTCGGTGTCGGACTGAAGGTCGGAGGCGAAGTCGGCGAGGAACCGGTCCAGGGCGCCGCGCGCCGGGTGCGAGGGCGAGTCGCGCATCTCGGTGACGAACCGCAGCAGCTCCCTGTAGACCCGCTCGCCGACCTTCTTGTCCACGAACCGTGGGGTCCAGCCGGGGGCACCGCCCTGGACCGCGGCCATCACCTGGTCGTCATGCAGCACGAGCCAGTCATGGGCGCGGACGCAGACCAGGTCCACGACCCGTCTGTGGCCGCCGTCCGCGACGACCCGGTCCAGCATCTTGCCGAGGCCGGGCGCTATCTCCTGGGCGTCGGCACGGCGGGTGATGGCCTCGCCGACCACCGCCTGGACGTCGGAGTCCCGCAGCACCGTCAGGGCCCCGCGCAGGGCCGTCGCCAGCTCGGCCGTCACCCGGTCCGCGTTCTCCGGGCGGGCGAGCCAGGCGCCCAGGCGGCTGCTGATGCCGACGGCGCGCAGCCGCTGCCGTACGACCTCCTCGGAGAGGAAGTTCTCGCCGACGAACTCGCCCAGCGAGACACCGAGCTGGTCCTTCTTGTTCGGGATGATCGCCGTGTGCGGGATGGGCAGGCCGAGCGGGTGCCGGAAGAGCGCGGTGACCGCGAACCAGTCGGCGAGCGCGCCGACCATGCCGGCCTCGGCGGCCGCTGCCACATACGCGGCCCAGGGGCCCGCGCCGGAGTGCCGCGCCCAGGTCGCGAGGGTGTACACGAGCGCCACGAGCAGCAGCAGCCCGGTCGCCGTGCTCTTCATCCGGCGCACGCCCCGGCGCTTCTCCTCGTCGGCGGCGCTGAAGGAGGTCATCGCCCGGCTCGGGACGCCGACGAGGCCCTCGGCGTCCGCGGGCCCCGCCGCGGCGGCCGTACCGACGGACGGCCCGGCGCCGGAAGGCCCTCCGGCGCCCGTGGGCCGCCCCGCGTCCGCCGAGTCGTCCGGTTTCGTGCGTTCCATCCGCTCCACCCGATCGTGTCCTCCGTTACACATTGTCCCTTCCTGACCGACTCCTGGAACGGAACGAGAGTTCCCGGCGTCTGTCCGCTCGGAGAAGTCTCGGGGCTTTTCAGGGTCTCGTCAGGGTTCCTCTCGGGGATCGTTCCTCTCGGGGCTCAACAGGGGCCACATCGCTCTCTCCCGCCTCATGACGCATCATGAGGATGATCAGCACCGGAGTCTCGGGCTCCGCTCGTCCGAGGAGACACGCGTCGCATGACCAGGCGTCACGGTTATGCCCTGCTGTCCGCGATCGTCACCGTGATCGTGGCCCTGTCCGCCGCCATATACATCGGCGCCGCGGCCGATGACGGCGACCGCCGCGGCACGCTCACCGCCACCCGGCAGGCCCCGCCGGGCTCCGCCGCCCCCGCCTCCGTCGGCGCCTGGGTGGGCACCTGGTCGGCCTCCCCCTCCGGCGCCGAACCCGGCACCGGCAGGAACGGGATGGCGGGACGGTCCGTACGCAACGTCGTCCACACCGACGTCGGCGGTACGAGTGCCCGTATCACGCTGTCCAATCTCTACGGGCGGCAGCCCCTGACCGTCACGCACGCCTCGATCGCCCTCGCCACGGCGGGCGGCCCGGCCGCGGCGCCCGGCACCATGCGCCGGCTCACCTTCGGCGGCGCCGTCTCGGTCGTCGTGCCCGTCGGCCGGCAGACGGTCAGCGACGCCGTGCGCATCGCCGTCCCGCCCGACGCGGACGTGCTCGTGACCACGTACTCCCCCACCCCGTCGGGCCCGGTCACCTACCACATGCACGCCCGCCAGATCTCCTACGTCGCACAGGGCGACCGCACGGAGGACACGAGCGGCGTCCCGTACCCCGGGCAGAGCCCGTCCTGGCGCTATCTGACCGCGCTCGACGTGCTCAGCGACCAGGCGGTCGGGACCGTGGTCGCGCTCGGCGACTCGATCACCGACGGCATCACCTCCACCACGAACGCCGACCACCGCTGGACGGACGTCCTCGCCGAGCGGCTGCGCGGGGCCGCCGGATCCGGGGACGTGCCCCGCTACAGCGTGGTCAACCAGGGGATCAGCGGCAACCGGGTCCTGGCCGACGGCGGCCTCGGCCGGCCCGCCGACAACCCGAGCGCCCTCAGCCGCTTCGACCGCGATGTGCTGGACCGTACGAACGTCAGGGCCGTCGTCGTCGACCTCGGCGTCAACGACATCCTGCGCGACCCCGGGCACGCCGACCCCGACCGGATCACGGCGGGCCTGCGCACCCTGGTCCGCCGGGCGCACGCGCACGGGCTGAAGGTCGTCGGGGCGACGCTGATGCCGTTCGAGGGCCACCGGGGCTACCGGGCCGACCGCGAGCGGGTGCGGCAGGCCGTCAACGCGCAGATCCGGTCGGGCACGGTGTACGACGCGGTCGTCGACTTCGACCAGGCGCTGCGCGACCCGTACGACCCGCGCCGGCTGCGCTCCGACTACGACTCGGGCGACCACCTCCACCCCAGCGACCGGGGCTTCGCCAGGATGGCGGAGGTCTTCGACCTGACCTCGCTGAGGGGCGCGGTACCGGCGCAGCTGTGACGGCAGCCGGCGGCCCGACGGCCGCCGAGGCCGCGGGCCGGTTCGGCAGTCCCCGCCGGGGGCCGGTTCGGCATTTCCCGTCAGGGACGGGTTCAGCACTTCCCCGTCGGGCCGGCTCGTTCGGGAGTCGTCGTCGAGCCCGTTCGGCGGCCCTCAGTAGTCCCTGTAGCGGCGGCGGTCGCGATGCCCGCGGCGCTCCTCCCGGCGCTCGCGGCGCTCCTCCCGGCGCTCCTCGTAGCGCTCGCGGCGCTCCTCGCGGCGTTCGCGGAGCAGTTCGCGGTGCTCCTCCATCGCCTCGCGGTGCTGCTCCAGGGCCTCACGGGCGTCGAACAGTCCGTCCAGGCCCGCCAAGACCCCGCGTTCCCCGCCCCGGGAGTCCTTCAGCTCCCTGCGTGCGGCCTTGCGGTCCAGCTTCTCCTGGCGCCGCTCCTCCTTCAGCCGCTGCCGCTCCGCCCGGGTCAGCCTGCGCTCGACGCCGACCCCGCCCCAGAAGGCGAACCCGGTGACGATCACACGCGGCGCGCCGGGATCGCCGGGCGTGCCCTCCTCGCGGTGGTCGAAGCCCCCCATGATCCCGATGCCGCGCACGACCACCTCGACGCCGGGCGGCACGATCACATTCATCCCGCCCATGATCGCCACGCAGTTGATCTCGATCTCGCGGTCCGCGAAGTACGCCTCGCGCAGATCGATCTCGCCGCCGCCCCAGAAGGCGAAGCAGTTGAACCGCCGGGGCGCCGTCCAGCGCCCCTTGCGCTGGAACCCGGACATGACGGCGACCGCCCACGAGGACGACCCCTCGCCGCCGACGATCCGGTCCCGCCAACTCCCGCTCACCGCAGGCTCCTTGACCAGGGACACCGGCGGGGCCTCGACGCCCGCGGCGGGCAGGTCCCGGGTGATCGGCGCCAGTTCACGGTACGTCCGCGCCCGGTAGGTCGCCTCCAGCCGCTCCTCGAACTCCTCCACGTCGAGACGGCCCTCCGCGAGGGCGTCCCGCAGGACCTCGGCGACCCGTTCACGGTCGGCGTCGGAGGCACGGAGATCCGGTGCGGGGGACCCGGAATCCCGCGGCGTCAGCCGCTGATCGTCACGTCCCCCGGAAGACACAGCGTCGGTCATGGGCTTCAGCCTACGAGTTCCCCGCGCGCCGGACTACGCCGAAGTCCTCCCGGCGTACATCCGCGCGATGACCTCCTCGATGTCCGGCTCCCGCACCGACAGGTCCACCAGCGGATACTCCGCCGCGATCCGCGCCACCAGCGGGGCCGCCGACCGGGACGCGGGGAAGGCGAGCCACTGCCGCGGCCCCTCCACCCGCACCACGCGCGCGGGCGGCGCCTCGATCGGCGGCAACTCCCGCTCCAGGTCGACCACGAGGGTGCGCTCGCTGTCGCCCACCTCGTGCAGCGCGCCCGGCGCACCGTCGTACACCAGGCGCCCGTGGTCGATGACCATCACCCGGGAGCACAGCTGCTCGATGTCCTGGAGGTCGTGCGTGGTCAGCAGCACCGTCGTGCCGCGGTCGGCGTTCAACTCGCGCAGGAACGCCCGCACCTTGGCCTTGGAGACCACGTCGAGACCGATCGTCGGCTCGTCGAGGTAGAGCACCTCCGGGTCGTGCAGCAGCGCCGCCGCGATGTCCCCGCGCATCCGCTGCCCCAGCGACAGCTGCCGTACCGGGACGTCCAACAGACTGCCCAGCTCCAGGAGTTCGACGAGGCGGTCCAGCCGCTCGCGGTACCGCCCGTCCGGGATGCGGTACATCCGGTGCATCAGCCGGTAGGAGTCGATCAGCGGCAGGTCCCACCACAGGGTCGTCCGCTGACCGAACACCACCCCGATGTGCTGGGCGAGCCGCAGCCGTTCGCGTGCGGGGTCGATCCCGGCGACCCGCAGCCGGCCGCCGCTCGGGGTGAGGATCCCGGTCAGCATCTTGATGGTGGTGGACTTCCCGGCGCCGTTCGGTCCGATGTAGCCGACCATCTCGCCGCGCGCCACGGTGAAGGAGAGCCCGTCGACGGCCCGCACCTCCCGCCGCTCGCTCCTGAGGAAACCGGTCCGCTTGCGCACCTGGAAGACCTTCTCCACGCGGTCCAGTTCGATGAAGCCGCCGTCCCGCACCGCGCCGTCGTCCCGCACCGAGCCGCCGTCCCCCATCAGGCCACCGTCCATGACTTCCTCAGCTCCCCGTGCTCCGGTACGAACGCAGTCCCGCGCGCCAGGCCAGCCCCGCCGCCGCGCAGCAGCCCGCCGCCACCAGCGGCGGGGTGAACGCGACCCAGGCCGGCAGGTCGAGCGGATAGGGCCGCCCCAGCACGTACAGCGCGGGCAGCCAGTTGACGAAGGCGAGCGGCAGTACGAAGGTCACGCCGCGCACCAGTTCCTTCGCGAAGACGGTGGGCGGGTACTGCAGCAGCGTCTGACCGCCGTAGGTGAAGGAGTTCTGCACCTCGGAGGCGTCCTGCGCGACGAACTGGAAGGCCGCGCCCGCCACGAACAGCGCGCAGAAGATCAGGCCGCCGCTGAGCAGCGCGAGCGGGATCATCGCCACCTTGAGCGGGGTCCAGGCCACGTCGAGCACGGAGAGCGCGTACCCGAGGACGCATGCTCCCTGAGTGACGCGGCCGAGCCGGCGCAGCCCGAAGCGGTCCGCGGCGACCTGCGCCAGCACGGGCGCGGGGCGCACCAGCAGGGTGTCCAGCGTGCCGTCGCGCACCCGCCGCCCCAGCCGGTCCATGGAGCCGATCGCGAGGTCCGCGAACCCGAACGCGGTCGACGCCAGCCCGTACAGGAAGGCGACCTCGGGCAGCCGGTAGCCGCCGAGGACGTCGACCCGCGAGAACATCAGCAGGATCGCGACGAAGTCCAGCGCGGTGGCCACGAGGTTGCCGAGCGTGGTCATCACGAACGAGGCCCGGTAGGCCATCGTGGAGCGGATCCACATCGCGGTGATCAGCCGGTAGGCACGCAGGCCCTCGCGCACCCGCCCGTACGTCCTCCCGCCCGGCCGGAGCGGCCACCGGTCCTGGTCCCGAGGGGCCTCGTGGGCGGAGGCGCCCGCGTCGACGTCCGCTCCCGCCTCCGCGTCCGCGTCCACGCCCTCGTACGTCTGCCCGCGCAGATCCCCGTACGACCGCCCGTGCGGCCGCCCGCGCGTCTCCTCGTACGTCTCCTCAGCCACCCTGCACCACCACCCGGCGCGTCGCCGCGGACTGGAGCATCCGCCCGGCCGTCAGCAGCACCGCGGCCCAGGCGAGCTGACGGGCGTAGACCGCCACCGGGTCCGCCGTGCCCAGCAGGACGTCCGTCGGCGCCTGGATCAGCGACGCCCAGGGCAGGGCGCGCACGATCTCGCCGAGCACCCCCGGGAAGACGTTCAGCGGCAGCAGCATCCCCGAGCAGAACATGGCGACGATCCAGGAGATCTGCGCCACACCCGCCCCGTCCATCAGCCAGAACGCGCTGAGCGCGACCAGGTAGCGGATCGCGAAGCTGACCACCGTGCCCAGCAGGACGGCGGTCAGGAAGGCCACCCAGACCAGTGGACTGCCGGGCAGGGCGAGCGGGAAGAGGAGCGCGCCGGCCGCCATGGGGATCGCCCCCCGCGCCAGCAGATGGAACAGGGCCCGGCCCAGATCCCCCGCCAGCCACCACAGCTGGAGGTCGGCGGGCCGGTACAGGTCGATCGCGATGTCGCCGGTGCGGATGCGCTCGATCAGTTCGTCCTCGAAGCCGCCGCCCATCACCGAGACGGTCATCAGCAGCGCCTGCCCGGTCCATACGTACGTCAACGCCTGGGCCTCGTCGTACCCCCCGAGGTGGGGCCGTTCGTGCCACAGGGCCAGGTAGGTGTATGCCAAGATCAATCCGAAGACTGTGTTGGTGAACACCCCCGCCGCGGTCGCGGTCCGATAGGTCGCGTACCGCCGGAAACCACCGGCGGCGACAGCGGCGTACAACCGCCCTGTCCCCACGGGAAACCTCCTTCGACGCGTTCCGGGGCGAAGCGCAGGAGCCTAGCGCGCGGACGAGGTGGCGTACCACACGTTTTTCCGCTGCGGCAGGTCCGTCGTACCGGGAACGGAACGGTTGGTGCGACAGTCTTCATCAGGGGGCGCACATGGCGTATGAGGGCGTACGGGAACGTACGACGCGAAACGGGAGTCCGGCACCACGATGAGCGACGAGCCGCAGCCGCAGCAGAGCAGCAAGGGCGGGGCGCCCACAGAACCGCCACCGCCCGCGGCCTTGGACCCACAGCCCGCGGTCCCGAAACCGCAACCCGCGGCCACGGAGCCGGAGCCTGCGGCCACGGAGCCGGAGCCTGCGGCCACTGATCCGCAGCCCGCGGACCCGAAGCCGCAACCCGCGGTCACGGACCCGCAGCCGACGGTTCCGAAACCGCGGCCCGCGGACACGGACCCGCACACCGTGACCCTGAAGGCGCAGTCCGCGGCCGCCGACCCGCAGACCATGACGCTGAAGGCGCAGCCCGCGGACACCGACCCGCAGACCATGGCCCTGAAGGCGCTGCCCCCGGCCGCCGATCCGCACACCATGACCCTGAAGGCACTGCCCCCGGCCGCGGCCCCCCAGCCCACGGCCCCGAAACCGCAACCCACGGTCCCGAGACCGCGCCCCGCCGCCGTGGCCCCGCAGTCCGCCGCCATGGCCGCGCAGCCCGCCGCCATAGACCCGCAGTCCGCGGTCCCGAGCGCGCAGGCCGGGTCCGGCGGGCAGGGGAAGCGGCCGAGGCGTACGGGATGGCGTCGGCTGTTCCCCACCTGGCGGATGGTGCTCGGCACCTTCGTGGTCGGGGTCCTGCTGCTCATCGGCCTGTTCGCGCTGGGCTACTCCATGGTCAAGATCCCGCCGGCCAACGCGCTCGCGACCAAGCAGAGCAACGTCTACCTGTACGCGGACGGCACCGAGATCGCCCGCGACGGCAAGGTCAACCGCGAGAGCGTCGGCCTCGCCCAGATCTCCAAGGACGCCCAGCACGCCGTGCTCGCCGCCGAGGACCGCGACTTCTACACCGAGTCCGCCGTAGACCCCAAGGCGATGGTCCGCGCCGGCTGGAACACCGCCACCGGCAAGGGCAAGCAGTCCGGCTCCACGATCACCCAGCAGTACGTCAAGAACTACTACCTGGGCCAGGAACAGACCGTCACCCGCAAGGTGAAGGAGTTCTTCATCTCGATCAAGCTGGATCGCGAGAAGAGCAAGAACGACATCCTCGAGGGCTACCTCAACACCAGCTTCTTCGGCCGCAACGCCTACGGCATCCAGGCCGCCGCCCGCGCCTACTACGGCGTCGACGCCATGTCCCTCGACCCGGCCAAGGGCGCCTACCTCGCCGCGCTGCTCAACGCGCCCAGCGAGTACGACGTCGTCGCGCACCCGGAGAACAAGGGCGCGGCCGAGGCCCGCTGGAACTACGTCCTCGACGGCATGGTCAAGAAGGGCTGGCTCAGCAGCTCCCAGCGCGCCGGCATGAAGTTCCCCATGCCCAAGGAGGCCAACGCCTCCACCGGCCTGTCCGGCCAGCGCGGCTACCTCCTCGACGCGATCAAGGACTATCTGCAGGAGAACAAGATCGTCGACGCGGACCAGCTCGCCGCCGGCGGCTACCGCATCACCACCACCCTGCAGAAGAGCAAGCAGGACGCCTTCGTCAACGCGGTGAACGACCAGGTGATGTCCAAGCTGGACAAGAAGAACCGCAAGGTCGACAACTACGTCCGCGCTGGCGGCGCGGCCGTCGATCCGCGCACCGGCAAGATCCTCGCCATGTACGGCGGCATCGACTACGTGAAGCAGTACACGAACAACGCCACGCGCGGCGACTTCCAGGTGGGCTCCACCTTCAAGCCGTTCGTGTTCACGTCCGCCGTGGAGAACAACTCCCGGACCCAGGACGGCCGTCCCATCACCCCGAACACGATCTACGACGGCACCAACAAGCGTCCGGTCCAGGGCTGGTCCGGCGGCGTGTACGCCCCCGAGAACGAGGACAGCCACTCATACGGCGACATCACCGTGCGCGACGCCACCGACAAGTCGGTCAACGCGGTGTACGCGCAGATGGCCGTGGACGTCGGCCCGGCCAGGATCAAGCAGACCGCGGTCGACCTCGGCATCCCGTCCGGCACCAAGGACCTCAACCCCTACCCGTCCATCGCGCTGGGCACGGCCACCGCGAGCGTCCTGGACATGGCGGAGGCCTACGCGACGCTCGCCAACCACGGCGAGCGCAGCACGTACACCCTGGTCGACAAGATCACGAAGGACGGCGACGACGTCGGCGGGCTGCCCGAGCAGAAGACCGAGCAGGCCGTCAGCCGCGAGGCCGCCGACACCACCACCTCGGTCCTGCAGAGCGTCGTCCAGAACGGCACGGCGACCAGCGCCCTGGCCGCGGGCCGCCCGGCCGCCGGCAAGACCGGCACCGCGGAGGAGGACACGGCGGCCTGGTTCGCGGGCTACACCCCCGACCTCGCCACGGTGGTCTCCGTGATGGGCCAGGACCCCGTGACGGCTGCCCACAAGCCGCTGTACGGCGCGATGGGCCTGGACCGTATCAACGGCGGCGGCGCGCCCGCGCAGATCTGGGCGCAGTTCACCAAGGAAGCGCTGCAGGGCAAGCCGACCAAGGACTTCGACCTCCAGCTCCAGGCCGGCGCCGACCAGACCCTGGAGCCCTCCACGAGCCCCTCGGACCAGCCCACCGGCACCACCGGCACCCAGGACAACGGCGGCACGACCGGCGACCAGGGCACCCAGGGGCAGGACCAGGGCCAGGCCCAGGGCCAGAGCGACGGCGGCACCACCAGCAGCGGCGGCCCGACCGACCCCGGCGGCACCACAGGAACCGGCGGAGCCCCGGGGACCGGCGGAACCGGCACGGGCGGCGGCACGGACACCGGTGGCGCCACCGGGGCCGGCGGAACGACGGGCACGGGCGGAACCACGGGCGCGGGCGGCACGACCGGCGACGCGGGCACGACCGGGACCGGCGGGACGACCGGCGACGGCGGACCGACCGGGCCGGGCGGACCGGCGGGCGGCGTGGGGTTCTGACCGGGACGGCCGGGCGGTCGTGACCGCCCGGCCGACGCACCGGGTCAGTGACCCGAGGTCGCCTTCAGCCCCACCACGGCCACCAGCAGCAGCGCCACGAAGAAGATCCGCGCGGCGGTCGTGGGCTCACCGAGCACGGTCATGCCCAGCACCGCCGCGCCGGCCGCACCGATGCCCACCCAGACTCCGTACGCCGTACCGATGGGCAGGGACCGCGCGGCGTACGACAGCAGAAGCATGCTGGCGACGATGCCCGCGCCGGTGCCCAGGCTCGGCCAGAGACGGGTGAATCCGTCGGTGTACTTCATGCCGACCGACCAGCCGACCTCGAGCAGGCCGGCGAGGACGAGCAGGACCCACGCCATGGGGGCACCTCCGTGTTTCGGTGATCAACAGGGGGTGCGTCGTCTTTGCGTCCCGGTACGGCGCGTCTCGTCGGGTCCCTCGCGGGTCCGCCCAACATAGCAAAGGACAGGCAAAAGAGGCTGGTGACAACGGTCACCAGCCCCTTTTCGCGCGGATCGCGCCGATCGCGCGAGCTCGGCGGGCCCGCGGAGACGCGCGGGCCCGGGTGGCCCTACAGGTAGAGCCCCGTGGAGTCCTCCGACCCCTCGAAGCGGTCCGCGGCCACGGCGTGCAGATCGCGTTCGCGCATCAGCACGTACGCGGTCCCGCGCACCTCGACCTCGGCCCGGTCCTCCGGGTCGTACAGGACCCGGTCGCCCGGCTCCACGGTCCGTACGTTCTGTCCGACCGCGACGACCTCGGCCCAGGCGAGGCGCCGGCCGACGGCCGCCGTCGCGGGGATCAGGATGCCGCCGCCGGAGCGGCGCTCGCCCTCGGCGGTGTCCTGCCGCACCAGCACGCGGTCGTGCAGCATCCGGATGGGCAGCTTGTCGTGGTGGTTCTTCTCGCTCACGCCCCGAACCTACCTGTCTCCGACGGCTTCGTGCGCGGCCGGGTCAGCCCTTGCGCCGCCGGGAACCGAGGGCCAGCAGGCCCACGACCCCGACCACGACCAGCGCCACGGGCACGATGCGCTCCAGGCGCGGCGCGCCGTCCTCCGTGACCATCTGGCTCTTCACCTCGCCGACGACCCGGTTGGCGCGGACGTACGCACGGCCGAGCGTGTTGTCGACATGGGAGACGACCTTGGCCTTGGCGTCCCCGACGATCGTCTTCGGGTGCACCCGGACGCCGATCTCGTCGAGCGTCTCGGCCAGCGTTTCGCGGCGGCGCTTGATGTCCGCCTCGATCTCCGCCGGAGTTCTGGTGTCCGGTGTGCTCGACGTGTCCGCCACCGCGTTTCCTCCGTGGTCGTTTGCGACGTGTTCCGTGCAATTCCTGCGTCTGTGGTCGACAGTCTGTCAGTTCCTCGCCGAACGCACCCATCGGCACCCCTCTGGAGCCGCCGGACGCGGATTAGGCTCGTCGGGTAACCGCCCCCTGCCTGTGAGGTAACGACGATGAGCGAGCGACTGCAGCCCGGCGACACCGCCCCCGCCTTCACCCTGCCGGACGCCGACGGCAACGAGGTCTCCCTGGCCGGTCACAAGGGCCGCAAGGTCATCGTGTACTTCTACCCCGCCGCGCTCACCCCAGGCTGCACCAAGCAGGCGTGCGACTTCACGGACAACCTGGAGCTGCTGGCGGGCGCCGGCTACGACGTCATCGGCATCTCGCCCGACAAGCCGGAGAAGCTCGCGAAGTTCCGTGAGAAGGAGGACCTGAAGGTCACCCTGCTCGCCGACCCGGACAAGAAGGTGCTGGAGGCCTACGGCGCGTTCGGCGAGAAGAAGCTGTACGGCAAGACGGTCGTCGGCGTCATCCGCTCAACGGTGATCGTGGACGAGGAGGGCAAGGTCGAGCGCGCCCTGTACAACGTCAAGGCGACGGGCCACGTAGCGAAGATCATCAAGGACCTGGGCGTCTAGGACCCCAGGGGGACCAGGAGTCCAAGGACTCCGGGGACCAGGAGTCCAAGGACCCCACCTCCCCCGAGCGGCCCGCACCGACCCTCCCGGTACGGGCCGTTCCGCATACCGGGCGCGACTGTCCGACAAACGGTTCGTCACTCCGTACGAGACCGCGACCAGGCGGCCGGAAGCGGAGGGAACGTCATGGCCACCGACGCCGCAGCCGCCTCCGCCCGGAGTGTGCGCGGGGCGGCCGAGATCCTCGGAGTCCCCGACGACGGCCGTTCGCGTGCCGCCTTGGGACGGATGTTCCGGGAACGGAGCATCGACACGTCCCACTTCCGCGGCTTCCGCCCGGCGATTCCCGAGAACGCGCTGCGCACAGCCGTGGCCGAGGCCACGAGCTACGCCGGCGTCATGCGCACACTGGAGCTCGAGGTGAACGACACGAACCACCGCCGGGTCCGCCGCGGCGCCGCCCAACTCGGGCTGGACACTGGCCACTTCGCCCGGCGCCCCTGGGCTGCCGCCCGCACGCTCCGCCGCGCGCCCGCGGCGGAGCGGGTGCTGGTCGTGCTCCCCGCCGACTCCGCGCGCCCCAACCGCGCGCGGTTGCACGTGGCCCTCCAGGAGGCGGGCCTTCCCTACCGGTGGGCATCGTGCGGGAACCAAGGGCAGTGGCTGGGGCAGCCCGTCACACTTCAGATCGACCACATCAACGGTGACCGGCAGGACATCCGCATCGAGAACCCGCGGTACCTGTGCCCGAACTGCCATGCACTGACGGCAACATGGTGCCGCCGGAAGGACGGGCGCACAGCGGGGCGGCCGGACTCCCCCGTACACTGAACGACACGAAGCGGCACAGGAAGATTAAATGTCCGCTTTGGGGCGGTCGTGGCGAAATAGGCGATACGCGCGGGTTTTAGGTGCCCGTGGGAGAAATCCCGTGTGGGTTCGAGTCCCACCGACCGCACACAGACATGAGGAAGGCCCGGTCCGGATGATCCGACCGGGCCTTCGCTGCGCCGGGCTCAGCCCAGCAGTTCCCGTACCACCGGTACCAGGGCGCGGAACGCCTTGCCTCGGTGACTGATCGCGTTCTTCTCCGCGGGGGTCAGCTCCGCGCAGGTGCGCGTCTCGCCCTCGGGCTGGAGGATCGGGTCGTAGCCGAAGCCGTTCGTGCCGGACGGGGCGTGGCGGAGCGTGCCGAGCAGCCGGCCCTCGACCACGCGCTCGGTGCCGTCCGGCAGGGCCAGGGCGGCGGCGCAGGCGAAGTGGGCGGTTCGGTGGGGGGCGTCGATGTCGGCGAGCTGGGTGAGGAGCAGTTCCAGGTTGGCCCGGTCGTCGCCGTGCCGGCCGGCCCAGCGGGCGGAGAAGATGCCGGGGGCGCCGCCCAGGACGTCCACGCAGAGGCCGGAGTCGTCGGCCACGGCCGGCAGGCCCGTGGCCTGGGCCAGGGCGTGGGCCTTGAGCAGGGCGTTCTCGGCGAAGGTGACGCCTGTTTCCTTGACGTCGGGGATGTCGGGGTAGGCGTCCGCGCCGACGAGGTCGTGCGGGAGGCCCGCTTCGGCGAGGATCGCCCTGAGTTCGGTGATCTTTCCGGCGTTACGGGTGGCGAGGATCAGGCGGGTCATGCCGTCCAGTATCCGTGCGGTCGCGGCGCCGCTTCGCCACGCCCCCGGCTCGTCAGGACGAGGTGCAGACCTTCGTCAGTTCGCCGGCCGCGTCCGTGACCGGGCCGACGTCGGGGGTCGTGTCGCCGTTCTTGAGGGCGTCGCGGACGTTGCCCACGGCCTCGCGGACGTGGTCGACGGCCTTGTTGAGGTCGACGTCGTCCGTCTTGTCGCCGATCTTGTCGAGGTTGCTCTCGATGGAGTCGAGGGAGGCGTCCGCCTGGCTCGGGTCGTTCGCCGCGCTCTCGACCGCCTGCTGGAGATCGGTGACGCTGTCGGCTATCGCGTCGGCGGTCTGCACGCAGTCGATCGCCTTGCCGACGGCGTCGCAGCCCGCGCTCGCGCCCATGGCGGCGAGTACGGCGACGGCGGCGAACGCGGCGGTGGTGGTGCGGCGACGGTGGTGGCGCGCGGCCATGGAGGGTCCCTCCCCGTTGACGGTGCCGCGCTCCCCATGGAGGCACCAGCCGGTCCGGCGCGTCCTACGCCGGGCCGGGCGTACGGGGCCGAGGGCGGGGCGCGGGTTGTCCCCGGCGCCCCACCGCTTCGGCTGTGCGGCTACCCCTGAAAACGCGGGACGGCGCTACTCGGTTGCCTCGAGGGCCGCACGCTGGATCGCGGTGAGCCGGCCGCAGCCCGCGGCGGCGAGGTCGAGGAGGGCGTTGAGTTCCTCGCGGTCGAACGGCGTCGCCTCGGCCGTGCCCTGGACCTCGACGAAGCGGCCGTCGCCGGTGCAGACGACGTTCATGTCGGTCTCGGCCCTGACGTCCTCCTCGTAGCAGAGGTCGAGGAGGGGGACGCCGCCCACGATGCCGACGGAGACGGCGGATACGGTGCCGGTCAGCGGCTGCCGGCCGGCCTTGACCAGCTTCTTGCGCTGGGCGAAGGCCACGGCGTCGGCCAGTGCCACATACGCTCCGGTGATCGCGGCGGTGCGGGTGCCGCCGTCCGCCTGGAGGACGTCGCAGTCGAGGACGATGGTGTTCTCGCCGAGCGCCTTGTAGTCGACGACGGCGCGCAGGGAGCGGCCGATGAGGCGGCTGATCTCGTGCGTACGGCCGCCGATCTTGCCCTTGACCGACTCGCGGTCGCCGCGGGTGTTGGTGGAGCGGGGCAGCATGGCGTACTCGGCGGTGACCCAGCCCTCGCCGGTGCCCTTGCGCCAGCGCGGCACGCCCTCGGTGAGGGAGGCGGTGCAGAGGACCTTCGTGTCGCCGAAGGAGACGAGGACGGAGCCCTCGGCATGCTTGCTCCAGCCGCGCTCGATGGTGACGGGGCGGAGCTGGTCGGGGGTTCGGTCGTCGATTCGAGACATGGGTCCGAGCCTATCCGCACACGGGGAAGGGGCCCCTCCCGCGGTGGAAAGGGCCCCTTCCGGGTGAGTGCCGGACCGTTTCGGTCCCGGGCGGCTCACATCATGTCTTCGATCTCCGCGGCGATCGGGTCGGCGTCGGTGCCGATGACGACCTGGATGGCGCTGCCCATCTTGACGACGCCGTGGGCGCCGGCGGCCTTGAGGGCGGCCTCGTCGACCAGCGAGGGGTCGTTGACCTCGGTGCGGAGGCGGGTGATGCAGCCCTCGACCTCTTCGATGTTGTCGATGCCGCCGAGCCCGGCAACGATCTTCTCAGCCTTGCTGGCCATGTCTTCTCTCCCTGATCCGAACCGCTTTGTCGCAGTAACCCACAGTTGACCCAACCATGCGAGCGGTCATGCCGTCGGCAACCAAGGGTGCGTTCACGACAGTGCGACCGTCCGAAGAGCTGGTCTACACCACTGGGGCGGCGGCCGCCAAGCGCGGTTTCCGCCCTAAGGGCAACCATCTCCGGATGTGTCGCATTTCTCCCTCTATGGGCATTGCCCCCGTTATGCGCGAGGCCAGAGAATTCATGGGTTCCTTATCCCGCCTTGACCGTGCTACAACAGGTCTACACCAGTGGTGTAGACCACGCGGGTGCTGTTCATCCCCCTTTCCCGTCCCCGGCAGCACCCGACCACATGGAGGAACTATGAGCACCGCCACCGCGACGACGGCGGCCCCCGCAAAGAGGCGGGGATCCGGGCTGTTCCAGGGCCTGCAGAAGATCGGCCGCAGTCTTCAGCTCCCGATCGCCGTACTGCCGGCGGCGGGCATTCTCCTGCGACTCGGCCAGCAGGACATCCACGACAAGCTGCACCTGCCCGACAAGGTCACGGCAGTGTTCGCCACAGCTGGTGGGGCGATCTTCGACAACCTGCCGATGCTGTTCTGCATCGGTGTGGCGATCGGCTTCGCCAAGAAGTCCGACGGCTCCACGGCGCTGGCCGCCCTGGTCGGCTTCCTGGTCTACAGCAATGTGCTGAAGGCCTTCCCGGTCACCGAGGCCAAGATCCAGCCCGGCGCGGACATAGCCGCCACCTACAACAACCCCGGCGTTCTCGGCGGCATCCTGATGGGTCTGCTGGCGGCGGTGCTGTGGCAGCGCTTCCACCGGACCAAGCTGGTCGACTGGCTCGGCTTCTTCAACGGCCGGCGCCTGGTCCCGATCATCATGGCGTTCGTCGGCACGCTGGCCGGCGTCTTCTTCGGCCTCATCTGGGAGCCGATCGGCAAGGGCATCTCCAGCTTCGGTGAGTGGATCACCGGTCTCGGCGCCCTGGGCGCGGGTCTGTTCGGTCTGATCAACCGTGCGCTGATCCCGGTCGGCATGCACCAGTTCGTGAACACCGTCTCCTGGTTCCAGATCGGTGACTTCAAGAACTCGGCCGGCCAGGTCGTCCACGGTGACCTCAACCGGTTCTTCGCCGGTGACCCGACCGCCGGTCAGTTCATGTCGGGCTTCTTCCCGATCATGATGTTCGGTCTGCCGGCCGCCGCGCTCGCCATCGCGCATGCCGCCCGCCCCGAGCGCCGCAAGGCCGTGCTGGGCATGATGATCTCTCTGGCGCTGACCTCCTTCGTGACCGGTGTGACCGAGCCGATCGAGTTCTCGTTCATGTTCATCGCCCCGGTGCTGTACGCGATCCACGCGGTCCTCACCGCCCTGTCCATGGCCGTCACCTGGGCGCTCGGCGTCCACGCGGGCTTCACCTTCTCCGCGGGTGCCATCGACTACCTGCTGAACTGGAACCTGGCGACCAAGCCCTGGCTGATCATCCCGATCGGCCTGGTGTTCGCGGCGATCTACTACTTCGTCTTCCGCTTCGCGATCGTCAAGTTCAACCTCCCCACCCCGGGCCGCGAGCCCGAGGAGGAGGTCGAGGACCTCACCAAGGCGTGAGCGCCCCGAGCGACACGAAGGCCCCGGAACCTCATCAGGGTTCCGGGGCCTTCGGGCGTTCCGGGTCGGTCTCCGCCGCGGCGGATGTGCCCGGCAGTCGCTAGTGCTGCGACCGAAAAGGTTCACCGGCTCGCGACTAGATGTCGTACGACGCCCGTGGCACCGCCAGTTCCACCGGGCCCGAGTAGACCGCGCGGGCGTCGGCCAGGTTGATCTGTGGGTCGGTCCACGGCGGGATGTGGGTGAGGACCAGGCGGCGGGCGCCGGCCCGGGCGGCCGACTCGCCGGCCTGGCGGCCGTTGAGGTGGAGGTCCGGGATGTCCTCCTTGCCGTGGGTGAACGCGGCCTCGCACAGGAAGAGGTCCGTGTCGCGGGCCAGGGCGTCCAGGGCCTCGCTCACGCCGGTGTCGCCGGAGTACGTGAGCGACCTGCCGCCGTGCTCGACGCGGATCGCGTACGCCTCCACGGGGTGGCGCACACGTTCCGTGTGGACGGTGAAGGGGCCGATCTCGAACGTGCCCGGCTTGACCGTGTGGAAGTCGAAGACCTCGCTCATCGAGGAGGCCGAGGGGGTGTCGGCGTAGGCGGTGGTGAGGCGCTGCTCGGTGCCTTCGGGCCCGTAGACGGGGAGCGGGTCCGCGCGGCCGCCGTCGTGACGGTAGTAGCGCGCGACGAAGTAGCCGAGCATGTCGATGCAGTGGTCGGGGTGCAGATGGCTGAGGAAGATCGCGTCGAGGTCGTAGAGACCGCAGTGGCGCTGCAGCTCGCCAAGGGCGCCATTGCCCATGTCGAGGAGCAGCCGGAAGCCGTCGGCCTCGACGAGGTAGCTCGAGCAGGCCGATTCCGCGGACGGGAACGACCCCGAGCAGCCGACGACGGTGAGCTTCATAGAGCTGGAACCTCCGCGTGGCGATAAGTGCAGAAGGCAGGGACGGGTGCGGTGACGGGGGTCGTGCGGTCCGTCGAGCGTAAGGCGCAAAAGGTCGGGTCGCTCCTCCGCCAGGGGCCGTTGTGGGGGAACTCACCTGTGGTGTCACCGGTTCGGCTGGAACGGGGGCGCATGAGGCTTATGAGAGAGCGCACGGGAGTTGAAGAGGGCGGGCATCCCGGCAGACGCGCCGGTACCGTCGTCCATATGGACACGTCGTGGTGGCTCGCGCTGGCGGCAGTGGTGCTGCTCGCGCTGGTCGCGACGCTCCTCGACGGGTGGGGGCGCGGAGGGCGCCGCCGGGCGGCCGCCCGGCGGGCGGGGCGCGCGCGGCTGCATCCGCGCCCGGCGGAGATCTGGTGGGCGAACGTGCCCTCCCAGGGCCGGGCGCCCGGCCGGGAGCGGCCGTGTCTGGTGCTGACCGTGCACGGGGACAGTGCGACGGTCGCGGGAATCACCAGCAGGTTCCATGACGAGCGCGCGGGGGTGATCCCGTTGCCGCCGGGCACGGTGGCCGATGCTCAGGGCCGGCCGAGCTTCCTGGAGACGGACGAGTTGCGGGACGTGCCACTGTGGGACTTCCGGCGGCGGGTCGGGGTGGTGGACCCCGCGTTGTGGGACCAGGTGCGCTACCTGGCGGGTTGAGCCGGCGGTCCGGGGCGGGCGGTGTCATGGCGTCGCCACCGTGACCGTGACCGACCAGCGCTCGATGCCCAGGCACGATGCCTGGCCGGGGGACTTGGTGCACAGCGGACGGGTCGCGATGAGCTGTGCCGTGCCGGGTGCGACCGCCTCGAAGGCGGCGATGGTGGTGCCGGGTGCGCTGCCGATACCGGCGTTGACGGCCTTCAGCGCGCTGCCGTCGGCCTTGACGGGGCTCCAGGGCCGGTCCTTGCTGCCGTCCAGGGTGAGGCGGATCTTCCCGTGTGTGGTCAGGCAGACGGTGTGGCCCCGGTCGGCGGCGGTGAGCTGGACCTCGGGGGCGCAGCCCCGGCCGGTCGCGGTGGGCGACGGCGAGACGGGGGCGGATGCCGAGGGCGGTGCGGAGGGGGACGCGGACGGGGATGCCGAGGGTGCGGCCGTGGGCCGCGAGGGGGATCCCCCGGTGCCGGCCGCTCCTGAGTGCCCGCCGCCGCAGCCCGCGAGGAGCAGCGTCGCGGCGGCGACGAGAGTGATGGTGATGGTCCCGTGGGGGGTCGTACGGCGCATGGGGCGGCCGCCTTTCCTCAAGCCCGTGCCCTGTGTTCTGGCCCTTGCGCTGCTGTGACGTTCCTGCAGCGCATCAGGATCCCTGTTCCACCGCATCGGGTCCCTGTCTCCAGCGCACCAGCATCCCGGCCGGGCCGCCACCGGGCCCCGAACGGCCGCCGGGCCCCGGCCGCACACGCGGCCGGGGTCCGGCGCACCGAGGTGCGTCACACGGTCAGCTGGTCGTCAGCGCGGTGTCGTCGACGACGAAGCTGGTCTGCAGGGAGGAGTCCTCGGTCCCGCTGAACTTCAGCGTGACCGTGGAGCCGGCCAGCGAGGACAGGTCGAAGGACTTCTGGGCGTAGCCCGAGGCGGCGTTGACGTTCGAGTACGTCGCCAGGGACTTGGAGCCCGCGGTCACGGTGAGCTTGTCGTACGCGGTGCTGCCGCTCTCCGCGGTGTCGATGTGCAGGTAGAAGGTGAGCGTGGCCTTGCAGCCGGCCGGGATGGTCACCGACTGGGACAGGGTGTCGGTGTGGGTGGAGCCATAGCCGTCGAGCCAGGCCTTGTAGGAGCCGCTGTGGGCCGCCTCACCGCTGTCGTTGGTGATGACGCCGCTGGTGGCGGTCCAGCTGGTGCTGCCGGACTCGAAGCCGGGGTTGCCGAGCAGCTGGGCGGAGGTGCAGCCGCCGCCCCCGCCGGAGCCGACGGTCCAGGTGAAGGAGGTCGAGCCGGAGGCGCCGGTCGAGTCCTGCGCGGTGACGGTGACCTGGTAGGTGCCCGCGGTGGACGCCGTACCGCTGATCAGGCCGGTGGAGCTGTTGATGGACAGACCGGTGGGCAGGCCGCTCGCGCTGTAGGTGAGGGACGCGCCCGCGCTGTCGGTGGCCTGGATCTGCAGGCTGGCCGAGCCGCCGGTGGTGGTGGACTGGCTGCCGGGGTTGGTGACGGTCACCGTGTTGCCGCTGCTGGAGCCGGCGGTGAAGGCGGCGGTGCCGTTCGGGGTGCCCCAGCCGGTCGGGCCGTCGTAGCCGGTGCCCGCGGTGCAGAAGTAGGACGGGGAGCAGCTGCCGTTGTTGCCGCTGGTGACGTCGTACAGGTTGCCCGTGTGCTGGTAGGGGTACTTCGACGGGTAGTCGCCCGAGCCCGGGGTCCCGGCGAGGGCGTAGACGCCGGCGACGATCGGGGAGGAGGCGCTGGTGCCGCCGTAGACCGCCCAGCCGGAGCCGCCGTAGGTGTCGTAGACCGCCACACCGGTGGCCGGGTCGGCGACCGCGGAGACGTCGGCCTCCATGCGCTTCGAGCAGCCGCTGTCGGTCTGCCAGCTCGGCTTCGGGTCGTAGGCGGAGCAGCCGGAGCCGGTGCCCTCGGTGGAGCTGGTCTTCCAGACGGACTCGCTCCAGCCGCGGGAGTTGGAGGCGGTGGAGAGCGCGGTGCCGCCGACGGCGGTCACGTACTGGGAGGTCGCCGGGTACTCGGCGCCGTAGGCGGAGTCACCCGAGGAGACGGTGATCGCGACGCCCGGGTGCTTGAAGTACTGGGTGTCCTCGCTGGTCTGGGAGGAGGACTCGGAGCCGCCCCAGCTGTTGGAGACGAACTTGGCGCCGAGGGCGACCGCCTCGTTCTCCGCGGTGCCGAGGTCGGAGTCGGTCGCGGAATTGGCCTCGACGAGGATGATGTTGCAGTTCGGGCAGACGGCGCTGACCATGTCGATGTCGAGCGCCTCCTCGCCGGCCCAGCCGCTGTCGTTCGTCGGCAGCGAGGTGGTGGAGCCGGTCTGGCTGACCTGCTTGAAGCAGCCGTTGGCCTTGGTGCACGACGACAGGCCGAACTGCGAGCGGTAGGTGCCCAGGTCGGATTCGGCGTTGGGGTCGTTGTACGCGTCGACCACCGCGACCGTGAGGCCGGAGCCGCCCGTCGTGGGCAGGTTGTAGGCGCTGTGCAGGTTGGCCGGGCTCAGGCCGGAGGGCGCGGCGGCGGCCACGGCCGCGGCGAGCCGCTGCTTGATGTCGGTGCGCCGCTGGGCGAAGCAGGACGCGTGGCCGGGGGCCGCGGTGGCGCAAAGGTGCTCGGTGGGCACCTTCTGGCCGGCCTTGCCGGTGGCGCGGACGGTCTGCGCCTTGGGGTCGGTCAGCGCCTTGGCGTTCTGGGCGGCGCGGCTGGGGGGCGAGGCTTGCGCGGCGGTGGGGGCGCTGTGGGCCCCGGCCGCCGGCGCCGCCATGAGACCGGCGACGGTGAGAGCGAGAGCAGGGACGGCGGCGGTGAGGAGTCTTCGCAGGCTCCGGCGCCGCTTGCTCGGGCGTGACTCACGCATGGGGTGCTGCCTCTCTCGGTTTGAGGCCGGCGCCGCGCAGACCTGGGTGGGGCCGTACGCGGAGCCACAGCCGGAAGTGGGGATTCGCGAGCTGGGTGACACACCGTGACGCGCGTAGCGGCGGCAGGACGCGCGATCATGAGCATGACACGTCGAACCTTGAACACCCCGAAGTTGCCGAGTGAGCGTGACATGTCAGGGTGCGGGCAGAACGTAGCCCGGCGCGGACAAGGCGGGCAGTCCCCGAAGAGAGTTCTTTGCCGCTAAATGAGCAGCGCTTAGCACCTCCATAGGAGGGGTTTGGCGTGTTGATGGCGGGCCGGGCCCCTCACGGGAGGGGAAACACCGTGCCGGGAGGGGCCGGGCCCTGGGACGCGAGGGGTCGGGCCTCAGGCCCAGAGCTGCCCCTGCAGCGTCTCGATCGCCTCTTCCGTGGTGGCCGCCGTGTAGACGCCCGTCGACAGGTACTTCCAGCCGCCGTCGGCCACGACGAAGACGATGTCGGCGCTCTCGCCCGCCCCCACGGCCTTCTTCCCGACGCCGATGGCGGCGTGCAGCGCGGCGCCCGTGGAGACACCCGCGAAGATGCCCTCCTGCTGGAGGAGTTCACGGGTACGGGTCACCGCATCCGCCGAGCCGACCGAGAAGCGGGTGGTCAGCACGGACGCGTCGTACAGCTCCGGCACGAAGCCCTCGTCGAGGTTGCGCAGCCCGTACACCAGGTCGTCATAGCGGGGCTCCGCCGCGACGATCTTCACGTCCGGCTTGTGCTCGCGCAGATAGCGGCCTACGCCCATGAGCGTGCCGGTGGTGCCGAGGCCGGCCACGAAGTGCGTGACGGAAGGCAGGTCGGCGAGGATCTCGGGGCCGGTCGTCGCATAGTGGGCGCCCGCGTTGTCCGGGTTGCCGTACTGGTAGAGCATCACCCAGTCCGGATGCTCGGCCGCCAGTCCCTTGGCGACGCGCACCGCGGTGTTGGAACCGCCCGCGGCCGGGCTGGAGATGATCTCGGCGCCCCACATGCCCAGCAGGTCCCGGCGCTCCTGGGAGGTGTTCTCCGGCATCACGCACACCATGCGGTAGCCCTTGAGCTTGGCCGCCATGGCCAGGGAGATGCCCGTGTTGCCCGAGGTGGGCTCCAGGATCGTGCAGCCGGGGGTGAGCCGGCCGTCCTTCTCCGCCTGCTCGATCATGTGCAGCGCGGGCCGGTCCTTGACCGATCCGGTCGGGTTGCGGTCCTCCAGCTTGGCCCAGATACGGACGTCGGGGGACGGCGACAGTCGCGGCAGGCGCACCAAGGGGGTGTTGCCCACCGCGGCCAGCGGGGAGTCGTAGCGCATAGGTGATCAGCGACCGTCAGCCATGCCCGCCCGTCGCCCGGCCACCACCCCGGCCGGACGCGGCTTCGCCGCGGCAGAACCTCCGGCAACCGCCGGCAGGATCGTCACGTTGTCGCCGTCGGCGACCTTGGTGTTGATGCCGTCGAGAAAGCGGACGTCCTCGTCGTTCAGATAGACGTTCACGAAGCGGCGCAGCTCTCCGCCGGTGGCCTCGTCCACGATGCGGGCCTGGATGCCCGTGTGACGGGTCTCGAGGTCGGCGAACAGCTCGGCGAGGGTCTCCCCGTTGCCCTCGACGGCCTTCTGGCCGTCGGTGTACTGGCGGAGGATGGTGGGGATGCGGACCTCGATGGCCATGGCTTGGGACTCCTGTCGGGAGAAGTGAGGTCGGTGGGCGCGCGGCAGCGCGAAGATCGAGGGCTACGCCGGGTGCGGCTCCCCACGGTCCCGGCCGCGCCGGCCGCAGGGGTGCCCCATCGGCTCACGGCCGTACGGCGGCAGGCCGCGTCAACAGATGGCGCTGTTCAGCCTGCACAGGTCGACGTGCAGCCGCGCCACGAGCAGTGCGCCCGGCGTCTTCTTGCTCACGTCGTGGAAAACCATGGGGTCATCGTATCGATTCCCGTGCCGGTGCCCGGAGTGTGATCTCGCATGGTGGATGAGTTCTGCCCGCATCACGGGATCAGTACCTCTCCACCACGGTGACCTCTTCCTCCGTGACCTCGCCCTCCACGATCCGGAAGGAGCGGAACTGGAAGGGGCCGGCGTCGTCCGTGTCGGCCGTGGAGACCAGGACGTAGTGGGCGCCCGGCTCGTTGGCGTAGCTGATGTCCGTGCGGGACGGGTAGGCCTCGGTCGCGGTGTGGGAGTGGTAGACGACCACGGGCTCCTCGTCGCGGTCGTCCATCTCCCGGTACAGCTTGAGCAGATCGCCGGAGTCGAACTCGTAGAACGTGGGCGAGCGGGCCGCGTTCAGCATCGGGATGAAGCGCTCGGGGCGGCCGGAGCCCACCGGGCCCGCGACCACGCCGCACGCCTCGTCGGGGTGGTCCTCGCGGGCGTGGGCGACGATCCGGTCGTACAGGTCCTGGGTGATGGTCAGCATGACCGCCAGGATAGGAGAAGGGCCGTTCCGTACCGAGCTGTGGTACGGAACGGCCCACATGGTGAGCTACGAGGCTCAGCCGACCCTCTCCGGCTGCGGCTCGCGGCGCTGGGTGACCTCGGGGCTGCGGGTCTTCAGCACGGCCCAGCCGACACCGAGGGCGGCCGCCCAGACCGCCATCACGTACAGACAGGTGCGGGAGTCGTGGTCGTAGGCGATCAGGCCGGTGACGAACACCAGGAACGCGATGGCGATCCAGCTGCACACCGCGCCGCCCGGCGCCGGGAAGGCGGAGGCGGGCAGCCGGCCCGCGGCGACCGCGCGGCGGTACAGCACATGGCTGATCAGGATCATCAGCCAGGTCCAGATGCCGGCCGCGGTCGCCACCGAGGTGACGTAGCCGAAGGCCTTCTCCGGGACGATGTAGTTCAGGATCACGCCGATGCCCATGAAGGCGACGGAGACCGTGATGCCGAGCGCCGGGGTCTTGGACTCGGACAGCTTGCTGAAGGCCTTGGGGGCCTCACCGTTGTCCGCGAGGGTGCGCAGCATACGGCCCGTGGAGTACATGCCGGAGTTGCAGGACGACAGGGCCGCGGTGAGCACCACGAAGTTGACGATGCCGGCGCCGGCCGGGATGCCGATGACCGCGAAGGCCTTCACGAAGGGGCTGACGCCCGCCGCGAACTGGGTCCACTTCACCACGCACAGGATCACGGTGAGGGCACCGACGTAGAAGAGCGCGATGCGCCAGGGCAGGGTGTTGATCGCCTTCGGAAGGGTCTTCTCCGGGTTCTCGGACTCACCCGCCGTCACACCGACCAGCTCGACGGCGAGGTAGGCGAACATCACGCCCTGCAGGGTCATCAGGGAGGAGCCGACACCCTTGGGGAAGAAGCCGTCGAACTGCCAGAGGTTGGAGACCGACGCGGTGTGGCCCGCCGCGCTGAAGCCGAAGGTCAGCACGCCGAGACCGATCACGATCATGCCGATCAGTGCGGTGACCTTGACCATCGAGAACCAGAACTCGATCTCGCCGAACACCTTCACCGAGATCAGGTTGGCGACGAACAGGACCACCAGGAAGACCAGGGCGGTCACCCATCGCGGGATCGACGGGAACCAGTAGTCGACGTAGATCGCGGCGGCCGTCAGCTCGGCCATGCCGGTCACGACCCACATCAGCCAGTACGTCCAGCCGGTGAAGAAGCCGAAGAACGGGCCGAGGAACTCGCGGGAGTACTCCGCGAAGGAGCCCGAGACCGGGCGGTACAGGAGCAGCTCACCGAGCGCCCGCATGATGAAGAAGATGATGACGCCCGCGAGGGCGTACATCAGGATGAGGCTGGGTCCGGCCTTGGCGATGTTCGCCCCGGCCCCCAGGAACAGGCCGACGCCGATGGCGCCGCCGATCGCGATCATCTGGACCTGGCGGCTGCCGAGCCCGCGCTCGTACCCCTCCTCGGGGGCATCGCCGCCCACGGCCTCACTGCCGTCGTACTGCTTCCCGACCTGCGATGAGGTCATGTTGGTGCGCCTTTCTCCACGCCGACCCGAGCCAGTGCCATGGCGTCGGATCGGGTTCCGATCCCCCCGGATGTGATGGAGCTGTGCCTGGCCGGCGATCCGCCGGCTCGGTGGCGCACCCGAGCGGACGTGGGTGGTGTCCGTCGGGCGGTCGTGAAGATTTATCACGGGCGCAACATTGATCGGCGGTGTGACATGTGACGCACCGCACGGGAAGAAGCGGACAAAGAAGAACCAAGGCGGACAAATGTGGCCGCGACGGTGACGCGATCGTTATCCGGATCTGAGCGTCCTCTGAGCGAACACCGGACGCCGGCCCGGCGCGGAACGGGTTCCGCGGTTCAGGGCATAGGGATTACGCGGTTCAGGGCATAAGGGTCGTGACGAGGGTTTCCTGGAGGCCACCGAGCCACAGATAGGCCATCACCATCGGCTTGCGCGGGTCGTCGTCCGGCAGCTCGTAGAGGTGGTCGGTGTCCTCCTCGTCGACGATCTCCAGCCGGGAACCGATCGCCAGGCGCAGGTCGTTGAGGGCGCTGAGCCACTGCTCGGAGTCGCCGCGCGTCAGCTTCAGGACCCCGCCCTCCCCGCTCACCGAGGTCAGGCCGTCCAGGGAGCGGATCACCGCGAGGGCGTTCTCGCGCTTGCGCGCGCGCAGGTCGTTCTCGGTGAAGCGGCGGAACTCGGCGGAGTGGGCGCGCCGCTCCTCGGCCTCCTCGGGCGGGACCGACTCGCTGCCGGGGCCGCCGTAGGCGTCCGGGAACAGACGGCGCAGCACCGGGTCGGAGGGCGGTTCGCTCGGGCCCTCCGCGAACAGCTCGGCGAGCGGGTCGTCGGGCGCGTCCTCGGCCGGGCCCGGCCCGATGAGCTCGAGCAGCTGGACGGCCAGCGATCGGATGATGGAGATCTCGACGTCGTCGAGCGCGACGGCCGCGCCGCCGCCGGGGAGCGGTTCGAAGTGTCCTGGCATCGGTCTTTTCGCTGCTTGACGGGTCTGCGGCTCGCTACTTGCGGTCCTGCTGAAGGGTGGCCCACAGACCGTAGCCGTGCATGGCCTGGACGTCGCGCTCCATCTCCTCGCGCGTCCCGCTGGAGACCACCGCCCGACCCTTGTGATGGACGTCGAGCATGAGCTTGGTGGCCTTGTCCTTGGTGTAGCCGAAGTACGACTGGAAGACGTAGGTCACATAGCTCATGAGGTTGACCGGGTCGTTGTGAACGATCGTCACCCAGGGGACGTCTGGTTCCGGGACGGCGAACTGTTCCTCCGCCGACTCGGTCTTTTCGATCTCAAGAGGTGCGGGAGCCGTCACACGGCCCATGCTGCCATCTCAAGGGGGGGCTCGCACAAACGGACACCCGCACCACCGCCTTAAATCGTCAGACTGACGAGATGGGAGTACGATCGGCCGTCGTGTTGTTCACCCGTGGGGACAACCCCGAACCCCCGGCAGAGACTGGGGGTACCGACACATGTACGAGGAGAGCTTGGTGGGCGTAGCGGATCTCGGGTTGCCGGTGGACGTACCGTCGACGGCGCTCTTCACCGACCACTACGAGCTGACGATGCTGAAGGCCGCCCTCGCGGCGGGTACCGCCGAGCGGCGATCCGTCTTCGAGGTCTTCACCCGACGGCTGCCCGAGGGCCGTCGCTACGGCGTGGTGGCCGGCACCGGGCGCGTCCTGGACGCGGTCGAGAACTTCCGCTTCGACGCCGGCGTCCTCGGCTTCCTGCGGGAGCGCGGGATCGTCGACGATGAGACGCTCCAGTGGCTCGCCGGGTACCGCTTCAGTGGGGACATCTGGGGCTACCCGGAGGGCGAGGTGTACTTCCCGGGCTCGCCGATCATGCGGGTCGAGGGCTCCTTCGCCGAGTGCGTGCTCCTGGAGACCGTGATCCTGTCGATCCTCAACCACGACTCCGCCGTGGCGGCCGCCGCCTCCCGTATGTCCTCCGCCGCCGACGGCCGGCCGCTGATCGAGATGGGCGCCCGCCGCACCCATGAGCTGGCCGCCGTGGCCGCCGCGCGGGCCGCGTACGTCGGCGGCTTCACCACCACCTCCGACCTGGCGGCCGGGTTCCGCTACGGGATCCCGACGGTCGGGACGTCCGCGCACGCCTTCACGCTGCTGCACGACCGGGAGCGGGACGCCTTCCGGGCCCAGGTGGAGTCGATGGGCCGGGGCACCACCCTGCTGGTGGACACCTACGACGTCACCGAGGCCGTGCGGGTGGCCGTGGAGATCGCCGGGCCCGAGCTGGGCGCCGTCCGTATCGACTCCGGTGATCTGCTGCTGGTCGCGCACCGGGTCCGGCAGCAGCTCGACGAGCTGGGCGCGACCAAGACGAAGATCATCGTGACCTCCGACCTGGACGAGTACGCGATCGCCTCGCTGCGGGCGGCCCCCGTGGACGCGTACGGCGTCGGCACCCAGGTGGTGACCGGCTCCGGGCACCCCACCTGCTCGATGGTCTACAAGCTGGTCGCCCGGGCCGAGTCGGCCGACCCGAAGGCGCCGCTGGTGCCGGTCGCGAAGAAGTCGACCGGCGGCAAGACCTCCATAGGCGGGCGCAAGTGGGCCGCACGCCGGCTCGACGAGCACGGGGTGGCGGAGGCCGAGGTCATCGGCACCGGGCCGGTGCCGGACGCGCTCGTGGACCGGCAGCTGCTGGTCGAGCTGGTCAAGGGCGGCCAGGTCGTCGCCCGCGAGCCGCTGGACGTCGTCCGCGAGCGCCACATCACCGCACGCGCCGCCCTGCCGCTGTCGGCGACCCAGCTGTCACGCGGGGAACCCGTGCTTCCGACCGAGTACGTGTAAGACGGCGGTGTGACCGTCCCCCGGACGCATGAGCAGGCGGCCGGGGGGAATGCAACGGCAGCGCACCCACGCACCCGACCGACCATCTCGTGCCCCCTCCCGTCCGCCCCTCGAAGTCTCTAGGCTCGGTAGTTCGTACAGACGGCCGGGCCCCGCACCCCTCCGCTGTCGAACCGCTGCCGACCCTAAGGACACCGACCATGCGCCGCGCCTTGATCGTCGTAGACGTGCAGAACGACTTCTGTGAAGGCGGCAGCCTCGCGGTGGCCGGAGGGGCCGATGTGGCCGCCGCGATCACCGAGCTGATCGGTCAGGCCCCCGCCGGGTACCGCCATGTCGTCGCCACCCGGGACCACCACATCGCTCCGGGCGGGCACTTCGCCGACAACCCCGACTATGTGCGCTCGTGGCCCGCGCACTGCGTGGCCGGCACCGAGGGCGTCGGCTTCCACCCCAATTTCGCCCCGGTGGTCGCCTCCGGCGCGATCGACGCCGTCTTCGACAAGGGCGCGTACTCGGCGGCGTACAGCGGGTTCGAGGGGGTCGACGAGAACGGGCAGTCGCTGGCCGACTGGCTGCGGGCCCGGGAGATCGACGAGGTGGACGTGGTGGGCATCGCCACGGACCACTGTGTGCGTGCCACCGCACTGGACGCCGCACGGCACGGCTTCCGCACCCAGGTGCTGCTGGACCTGACCGCCGGGGTGTCCGAGGCGACCACCGAGCGGGCGCTCGAGGAGCTCCGGGAGGCCGGGGTGGAGCTGTCCGGCAAGCCCGTGGTGTAGCCCCGGCGGGCCGTGGTCCGGCCCCGGCTCACGCCTGTGCCGTCTTCTGCCGCAGCAGGGCCCGGATCGGGTGCCACAGCTCCTGCGACAGCTCCTGGCCCGTGCTCTCCGGGGCCGTGCGCCATATCAGGCCGTCGGGGTGGTGCAGGACCGCCGTGATCTCGTCGGGGGTCGGCGGGGCCGCGTTGCCGCGCAGATACACGGCGCGCAGTCCCAGATTGCGCAGGCGCGTCAGCGCCCGGGCGCGGTTCTGGGCGAGCACGAGCACACGGACGAAGCCGCCCGCCGAGCCCGGGCTGGGCAGGTTCAGCGCCACCACCACGCTGCCGCTCGGCAGCTTGCAGAAACCTCCTGCGGCCATGCCTTGTCACACCCCCGTGAGAACCGACGTCAATAAGAGAGCCACAGGACGCACCTAAACACGATCGGCCGCGACCCGCCAGAGGGTCACGGCCGATCATGCGTTGAGCTGCGGAAACGTCGCTCAGCTTGTGAGCGGTTCCACTCCGGAGAAGATCATCCGGGGGTCGTCACCGGGACGGCTGCACCGCCACCGTCAGTACGCTGCCGTTCTTGGTCTGCCGCAGGAGCCTGATCCTGGTGTGGGTGTCCGGCACCTTCACACTCGCGTACGGGGTCGCGGAGTAGTAGTACGTGCCCTTGTGGTCGTCGAAGACCGGAACGCCCGCCTGGCTCCTGATCTTGGTCCCCACACTGTTGTTGTGCAGCGTGATCGTGTCCGTCGGCTCCAGGGTGAAGGTGGAGTCGAAGCCCTGCATCCGCGTGCGCAGATAGGTGCCGTCCGTCCACTTCAGCGGCTTGGCGTGGGCGTCGACGGGCAGGATGAGCCCCTGGCCCGGGTGCTCGCTGACGTTGTTGTCCGCCTGCGAGGTGTCCCAGTACCAGACCAGCAGGCCGTTCTGGTACGGGTAGTGCTCCACCCAGCTCGGCCTGGTGTTCAGGAAGCCGAAGTTGTACGGGCCGGTCTTCAGCGTCGAGTCGTACGACACGTACTGGCGGTTCTCGGCGATGTAGTACTGCGGGTAGTCGCCGCTGTAGGACGCTCCCTTGACCGAGAAGCCGTTCACCGCCCAGTCGCCGGTGCCGTTCTCGGCCCCGTCGCTGAAGACGGCGGAACCGTCGGCGGTGACGGCGAGGTCGTCGGCCGTGAAGCCCTTCTTCGCCACACCGGTGTCGGTGGTGTAGCGGAAGCGCAGCTTGATCTTCTGACCGGCGTAGGCGTCCAGCGGGTAGACCAGGTCGGCGTAGCCGTCGAGGGTGCCGGTGAGCGCGGGCTGGTCGCTCGCGTCGCGCGGGATCGCGGCGCCGTTCGCCGTGCCGTCCACCGGCTTCCAGGTGGCGCCGCCGTCCGTGGAGACCTCCGTGTACAGGAAGTCGTAGTTCTGCTCGATGTCGTAGTAGCCCTTGAGGGACAGCGCGGCCGACGACTTGCCGGTCAGGTCGACATCACGGGTCAGCGTGTTGTTGAGGCCGTTCCCGCTGCCGCTCCACCACTGGTACGAGCCACTCGCCGGGGGGATCAGCTCCGTGGTGACGGTCTTCTTCGGCAGCGTGACGAGCACGGCCTGCGGGTCCTTGGTGTTGAACTCCGAGTACCCGATCTTCGTCAGCGACGTGGCGCGGGAGGTGACGGTCCGGTAGTTCAGCCAGCCCAGCTGGAGCTTGTCCCAGGCGGTGAAGTCACCGGGGGTGTCGCCGATGCTGTGCTTGCCGGTGCCGAGCCAGGAACCGGAGGACATGAGGTCCCAGAAGCCGGTGGAGTTGTCGGCGTTGCCGGTGGTGTCGTAGTTGTCGGGCAGGCCCAGGTCGTGGCCGTACTCGTGGGCGAAGACACCGAGTCCGCCGTTCTCCGGCTGGACGGTGTAGTCGCCGACCCACACACCGGTGTCACCGATCTGCGTACCGCCGAGCTTGCTGGTGTCGGGGCCGGTCCTGCCGGCGTCGGTGCCGTAGGCGTACCAGCGGTGGGCCCAGATCGCGTCCTCGCCCTGCGCACCGCCGCCCGCGGACTCGTCCTCGCCGGCGTGCACGATCTGGAAGTGGTCGATGTAGCCGTCGGGCTCGTTGAAGTTGCCGTCGCCGTCGTAGTCGTAGCGGTCCCACTGGTCGTACTGGGCGATCTTGGCCTTGATCTGCGCGTCGGTGTCACCGGCGGCCTTGCGCTGGGCGACCCACTTCGTGAGGGCGTCGCTGATCAGGTTCCACACGCAGGTGTCGCACTGGTTGGAGCCGTAACGGGCCTCGTTGTAGTCGACCTTGACCCAGTCCTGGACCTGGCCGTCGACCGAGTAACGGCCGGAGGACGCCTTCTCGTAGAACTGCTTGAGCGAGTTCTTCTTCGGGTCCGCGGAGAAGTAGAGGTCCTGGAAGTGCTGCCGGTTGTAGTCCGACTGCCAGGCGGTGCTGTTGTCCTTGGTGCGGTCCGGCGCGGCTATCCGGTTGTGCTCGGGGCCGGCCGTGCCGCCGTACTGCGACGTCTTGGTGCCGAACTCCGCGAGGATCGTGAAGATCTTGTCGGTGCGCTCGCGGGCGAGTTCGACGTACTTGCCGCTGCTGAGCTTCACCACCTTCGAGGCGCCGCGGTCCGTGACCGCCGCCTTGCCGGATATGACCCGGTTGAGCGCCTCTTCACGCTGCGCCGCCTGGGTCCTGCTCAGCGGTCCGTCGAGGTTGTGCTCCCTGCTCTCGGCCGACTGCGGGTCATGCCGGACGACAGGGGCCGCGGGGGCTTTCGCGCCCCCCTGGGCCACGGCGGTCGCCGAGAGGGCGGCGGTGGCCGCCGCGAGCGCGACGACGATCGCGGACGCTCTGAACGTCCAGGGTCCACTGGTCACTTGATGTCCTCCCCGACGCGCCCGGTCACGCGGAAGGGGATCCTGGATGCAGGGAAGGTCCGCGCGAGGTACGCGTGTGCCAAGTGACGACATTTGACCGGAGATTTAAGAGAAAAGACAGATCTTGACTTGCACAGGTCAATTGCATTAAGAGAACGAGGTATGCAGCATTCGAACACAATACGAACGGCGCACGGCCGACGCACGGACGGCTTGCAGACGGCATAGTCACCCGTCAACCGGCGCGCGGAACTGTCCACTTGGCGGACTGCATGACTCCGTGCGCCCCCCATGCATCGGCACCGTGGGTTAGGTCACGCTTACCGGCCGTTCCCCTCGGGCATGCAGGCGAATAGAGTCGACAGGCGGAACGTCGGAACGGCGACGGATTGCCCTGTCGACACCGTTGTCACCCCGCGATTCTTAGCTCCGCCCCAAGTGCCCCACAGGCGCCAGCAGTTGCCAGCAGTTATCCGCATCCTCCCCCATCGCGAGAGGCACGGGGGGAGGCCTCCACCCCCGAGGAATGGCCATGCCTCGTCCGAACACCGCACAGCTCGCCTACGGTTCCTGCACCGTGATCTTCTCGACCCTCGCCATGCTGTTGCTGTCCCAGACGAGTTCGGCCCTGGGGATCACCGTGGTCGCCCTCGCGGCTCTCGCCCTCGGACTCCTCGTCGCCGTGACGGTCCCCCTGCCGAGGTCCGCAGCGGCCGCCGGGCGGCCCGCCGAACGGCCGTCGGCCGCGGCCGCGCGCCCGACGGCGTCCGTCGGATCCGCCGCGCCCGCCGAGTCCGCGCACGAGCCGGCGAATCCCTGAACCGGGCGCCGCGCCCTCTGCACCGCGCAGACCCCACGCATGGACGCGCCCTCTCGTCGAGCGGACATGAACCGGCGGCCCCCGCTGCACGGGCCCGCCGATTCATACGTACGCCGCCGCCGTCGCGCTCATCCCCCGGGCCCGCTCAGACCGTGCTGACCTCCACGGTCCTGGCCGCCTTGTCGTGCAGCCCCTGCTTGTAGGGCCGGTCGAAGAAGCTCCAGCCGCCGCAGATCGCGGTCCAGATGCAGACACAGCAGAAGGCGAACGGCAGCCACAGCACGGCCGCGCGGATCAGCGAGGCCTGCACGGAGGGGTTGGAGCCGTCCGCCAGGTTGGCCACCCGCATGTTCAGCAGCCGCTTGCCGATCGTCTGGCCCGACCTGGAGATCAGCACGGTGTCGTACGCGATGTAGAGCACGGCGGCGATCACGGACTGGCCGACGGATCTGCCGTACTCGGCCCTGCCCGTCTCCACGCTGTACTCGGAGATGTGGAACACCCAGGACAGCAGCCAGACGACCACCCCCACGATGATCATGTCGATGATCCGGGCGAGCACGCGTTTGCCGCTGTCGGCCAGCGGGGGCATCCCGGCGAGGGGGTCCGTGCCACCGGGGCCGTACGGTCCTCCGGCGCCGTAGGGGCCTTCGCCGCCGTAGGGACCCCCGGCGCCGTACGGGCCTCCCCCGCCGTAGGGACCGCCTCCGGGGGGCGGGGGTGCGCCGTAGGGGCCGCCTCCGGGCGGGGGCGCCCCGTACGGGGGCTCGCCGCCGGGCGGAGGTGGGCCGCCGGGCGGGGGTTCACCACCGTACGAGGGACCACCGCCGTGCTCCGGGCTCCCGTGCGAGCCGGGGCCGCCGCCCTCGGAGGACGGGGGCTGCTGCTTTCTGAACGGGTCGTCCCCCGGAGAGTCCCCGGAGCCCGGGGGCGGCGGTTCGGTGCTCATGGCCCGAGTCGACCGCGAACCCCGCCGCTCCGCATCCGTAGAGGTCCGTCCGGGTCAGCCCGCCACGAACGTGTGTGCGGCCTTGTCGTGCCAGCACTGGCGCCAGGGACGGTCGAACATGCACCACAGGACACCGACGACACCGATGCCCAGTACGCCGGGAATGCTGTAGACCAGCCAGCGGCACAGGGCCGGGCCGAAGGCCGGCGGCTCATGGCCCTCGATGTCCCGCACCTCGAGTCCGCACAGCTTCTTGCCGAGCGTGCGGCCCCACCGGGCGGTGGGCAGCACCTCGTAGAGCACACCGAAGCCGAGCAGCACGGCGAGCACGATGCCGAGATAGACCGAGGTCGTGCCGTCCAGCAGCCAGACCGTGACGGTCCGCCCGGACAGCCGGGCCGCGTCGATCTTGCCGTTGATGTGGTCGATCGCCTTGCCGGCCAGCGGAACCGCGGCCGCACCCGTGACCGCCGCCAGGACCAGGGTGTCCAGCAGCCGGGCGGCCAGCCGCTTGCCGAGGCCCGCGGGCCGGGCCGCCGCCTGCGCCCGCGCGGCCGCCAGGAACGGGTCGTCCACCGGCGGCTTCCACGGAGCGGGCGGCCGGTCGCCGCCGTCCGCGAGCTGGTGCACCTGCTGGGCCCAGGAGGGCTGGCCGCCGCCGGGTCCCGCGGTCATGGGCGCGCCGGGTCCCATCGCGGGGCCGGGCTGCTGCGGCAGGCTCGCCGCCGGTTGCTGGGAGAGCGAGCCGGCCTGCTGCGGGACGGGCGCCCCCGCCGCGGGCGCCTGGGGCGCCGGGGCCGGCTGGGCCTGGGGTGCCGGGGCCGCCCGCGGCGGGGTGACCTTCGGCGCCTCGGGGTCCAGGCCGAGCGCCTGGCGGGCGGCGGCCTGGGCGTCAGGCGTGCGCGTGGCGGAGCGACCCGTGGCGGAACCGGCCGCCCCCGCGCTTCCGCTCTGCTCCCCCGTGCGCGGGGAGAGCGCACGGATCGTCATGGTGCTCTCGGAGGGGGCGGGTTCCTCGGCGCCCGGGGCGGATCCGGTCGCGGCGGGCGGGATGGTGGCGGTGCCGTCCGTCCGGGTCGCCCTGCCGTCGGGCGCACCCGCGCCCGGCAGCCGCGGGTCGGCGGCCTCGGCCGCGCCCCAGGACACCCGGCGGTCCGGCTCGCCGCCGAACCCGGACTGCCGGGAGCGGTCGGCGCCCCAGGCCGAGGCGGGCTCCTGGCGGTTGTCGTGCGGGGCCTGCGCCGCGCCGCCGGACGCGCTCGCCGGACCGGACTGGCCGACCGGGTCCTCGTCGAAGAAGTGCGGGCCCGTCGCCTCCGCGGGGGACTCCGCGGGGCCCGCGCCGGGCGGGGCCGGGGCTGTGCCGTCGGCGGGTGCCGGCCGACTGGTGCCGGGCACCCAGGCGACCCCGTTCCAGTACCGGACGTATCCGGGAATGGACGGATCCGGGTAGTACCCTTCGCGGGGCCTGTCGTCACCGGGTGCCGGGGTGGGGGCGCTCATGTCCGTCGTCCCGTATCTGCTCGGGGGTTGTCTGGGCATCCACAGCTTTGTGTGGGCATCCACATCTATCAGAAGCGGGCAGGCGGTACGGCCTCTCCGGCCGTACCCACCCCTTTCCGGGCGATAGCGCGCACACCCTTCACATACCCGGAACGCACGCCGAAAGAAAGTTCTCGTAAACGCGCGTTCGTACCAACGGCCCCTTCCATGGGCGCTCCTGCGAACTATCCCCCGGGCTCGGCTCAGAAGACCTTGCCCGGGTTCAGGATGCCCAAGGGGTCGAAAACCTGTTTGATCGCCCGGTGCGTCTCCACGCCCACCGGGCCGATCTCCCGGGCCAGCCACTCCTTCTTCAGCAGGCCCACCCCGTGCTCGCCGGTGATGGTTCCGCCGAGTTCCAGGCCGAGTTGCATGATCTCGTCGAAGGACTCACGGGCGCGCCGCGACTCGTCGGGGTCCTGTGCGTCGAAGCAGACGGTCGGGTGGGTGTTGCCGTCGCCCGCGTGCGCGCAGACCCCGATGGTGAGCCCGTACTTCCCGGCGATCCGCTCGACCCCTTCGAGCATGTCGCCGAGCCGGGAGCGGGGCACGCACACGTCGTCGATCATCGTCGTGCCCTTGACCGCCTCCAGCGCGGTGAGCGACAGACGGCGTGCCTTCAGCAGGAGTTCGGACTCGGCCGCGTCGTCGGCCGGGACGACCTGGGTGGCGCCCGCGGCCTCGCACAGCGCGCCGACCGCGGCGAGGTCGGCGGTCGGGTCCGGGGTGTCGAAGGCGACGAGCAGCAGCGCGTCGGTGGACTCCGGCAGGCCCATGTGCGCGAGGTCGTTGACGGCCTTGAGGGTCGTACGGTCCATCAGTTCGAGCAGGGACGGCACATGCCTGGCCGCCATGATCCGGCAGACGGCGTCGCAGGCGTCGGCCGCCGACGCGAACTCCGCGGCCAGCACCAGCTGTTGCGGCGGCTTCGGCTTCAGGGCGAGGATCGCGCGGACCACGATGCCGAGCGAGCCCTCGGAGCCGACGAAGAGGCGGGTGAGGTCGTATCCGGCGACGCCCTTGGCGGTGCGGCGGCCGGTGGACAGCAGACGCCCGTCGGCGAGCACGACGTCGAGACCGAGGACGTACTCGGCCGTGACCCCGTACTTGACGCAGCACAGACCGCCCGAGGCGGTGCCGATGTTGCCGCCGATCGTGCACATCTCCCAGCTGGAGGGGTCCGGCGGGTAGAAGAGGCCGTGTTCCTCCACCGCGCGGGAGAGCGTGGCGTTGATGACGCCGGGCTCGACCACGGCGATGCGGTCGACCGGACTGATCTCCAGGATCCGGTCCATCTTGGTGAGCGAGAGCACGATGCAGCCGTCGGAGGCGTTCGCGCCGCCCGACAGCCCAGTGCGGGCGCCCTGCGGGACGACCGGGATCCGCAGGTCGGTGGCGGTCCGCAGGACGTGCTGGACCTGTTCGACGGTGCGCGGCAGCACGACCACGGCCGGGGTGCCGGCCGCGCAGAAGCTCGCCATGTCGTGTCCGTACGAGGCCGTGACGTCGGGATCGGCCAGGACGGCCTCGGCGGGCAGACCCGCCCCGAGGCGGTCGAGGAGGTTGCCGGTGACTTCGTCGCGCGGGGCTTCGATACGGCTCATGATCACAGCGTCGCACCCGGGGGCGGCGGTGGGAACCCCCACGGAAACCCCCGCGAGGGCGCGCGCCGTTGCCCCCTCCGGGACCCGGTCGTCAGGGTCCCGGAGGCCCGGGGGTCAGGACCCCGGAGGCACGGGTGGGCGGGTCACAGGTTTCCGCGCTTCTCCTGCTCGCGCTCGATCGCCTCGAACAGGGCCTTGAAGTTGCCCTTGCCGAAGCCCATGGAGCCGTGACGCTCGATGATCTCGAAGAACACCGTCGGACGGTCCTGGACCGGCTTGGTGAAGATCTGCAGGAGATAGCCGTCCTCGTCGCGGTCGGCGAGGATCTTCAGCTCGCGCAGGGTCTCGACGGGGACGCGGGTGTCGCCGACCCACTCGCCGAGGGTGTCGTAGTACGAGTCCGGGGTGTCCAGGAACTGCACGCCCGCCTCGCGCATCGTGCGGACCGTGCGCACGATGTCGTTCGTGTTGAGCGCGATGTGCTGGACGCCGGGGCCGCCGTAGAACTCCAGGTACTCGTCGATCTGGGACTTCTTCTTGGCGATCGCGGGCTCGTTGATCGGGAACTTGACCTTGAGCGTCCCGTCGGCCACGACCTTCGACATCAGCGCGCTGTACTCGGTCGCGATGTCGTCGCCCACGAACTCCTTCATGTTCGTGAAGCCCATGACCTTGTTGTAGAACTCGACCCACTCGTTCATGTGGCCGAGTTCGACGTTGCCGACGCAGTGGTCGATCGCCTGGAAGGTGCGGTGGGCCGGCGGCTCGACGATCGGGTCGGCGGCGGCGTAGCCGGGGAGGTAGGGGCCGTCGTAGCCGGTGCGCTCGACCAGGGTGTGGCGGGTCTCGCCGTAGGTGGCGATCGCGGCCAGGACGACGGTGCCGTGCTCGTCCTTCATCTCGTACGGCTCGGCGACCGAGGCGGCGCCGTGCTCGATCGCGTAGGCGTACGCCGCGCGCGCGTCCGGGACCTCGATGGCGAGGTCGATCACGCCGTCGCCGTGCTCGGCCACGTGCCGGGCGAGGAAGTCGCCCCACTCGGTGGCGGGCTTGACGACCGAGGTGAAGACGAAACGGGCGGAGCCGTTCTCCAGGACGTACGAGGCGGTCTCGCGGCTGCCGGTCTCCGGTCCGGAGTAGGCGACGAGCCGCATTCCGAAGGCGGTGGAGTAGTAGTGCGCGGCCTGCTTGGCGTTGCCCACGGCAAAGACGACCGCGTCCATTCCCTTCACCGGGAAGGGGTCTGCCTCACGCGCGGTGTCCGGGGTGTGGTGTGTGGTCTGCGTCATGTCGGCAGCCTCACCCGTCTCCGCAAGGTGCGCAATAGTTTGCGTATCGGCTGGGCATTCTGCCCAGTGGAGGGCCCGGATCGCCGGGCGTTCTGTACAGGATGACCATCAGGGAGTGCGGTGTGGCGATCGATCATCTGGACGCCCGGCTCATCGTGTTGCTGGCGCGCGAGCCGCGCATCGGGGTGCTGGAGATGTCCCGGCGGCTCGGGGTCGCCCGCGGCACGGTCCAGGCGCGTCTGGACCGGCTCCAGTCCCAGGGGGTGGTCCGCGGCTTCGGGCCGGAGGTGGATCCGGCCGCGCTCGGTTACCCCGTCACGGCGTTCGCGACGCTCCAGATCCGCCAGGGCCAGGGCCCGGACGTGCGGGCCCATCTGGCGACCGTGCCCGAGGTCCTGGAACTGCACACCACCACCGGCAGCGGCGACATGCTGTGCCGGCTGGTGGCCCGCTCGAACGCCGACCTCCAGCGGGTGATCGACCGGGTGGTCGGCTTCGAGGGGATCGTCCGCGCCTCGACGGCGATCGTCATGGAGAACCCGGTTCCGTTGCGGATCATCCCTCTGGTGGAACAGGCGGCGCAGGACCGGGAGCGGGGCTGACGGCTCCCGGCGGGCGGCGGGGTCAGGCCTCGCGGGGGACCGGGTTCGCCGTGGCGCGGAGCACCGGGTCATGGCGCAGTCGTACGAAGGTGATCAGCAGGGTGATGGCCTGCACCACGGCGCACGCGCCCATGACGTCGGTCAGATACGGCGGCGGGGTGAGGGCCAGCACGACGCCCGCCACCGGGAAGGGCAGCAGCAGGATCAGGATCGTCAGGGAGAGGGTCGTGCCGAAGGCCGCGGGCGGGATGATCAGCGAGCGCAGGGTGCGCAGGACGACGGTGAGCCCTCCGTCGGCGGCCATGAACAGGGCTACGAGGGCCGTGTAGCCGGCATAGGAGGGGGCCCAGGGCACCGCGAGGCAGGCGGCGGCCGCGACCGTCCCGCTGATGACGCCGACCCCCCACAGGCCCGCCCGGTTCAGCGCGAACCGGCAGCAGGTGATCACGACCAGGGTGGCGGCGGCAGCCACCGACCAGAGCGTGCCGACGGCGGCCGGGGAACGGCCGAAGCGGCCCTCCACGAGGACGGGACTCGCCGACTGCAGCAGACCGAGCGCGAGGTTGGAGAAGGCCAGCCCGGTCACGAGCCGCCGCAGGGACGGGAGTGACCGCAGGGTGCTCCAGCCTTCCCGCATGCCTCCGCCCGTCCCCTGTCCGCCACCTCGTCCGGCGCGCAGGGGGGTGGGCGGGGTCTGCAGGGCGAGCCCGGCCGACAGGAAGGACAGCACGCTCAGACAGGCGAGCATGCGGGTCGGCCCGGTCAGCAGCAGGACACCGCCCAGGGCCGGGCCGACGAGGGTGGCCGTCTGGTCGATGCCGATCAGCACCGACTGCACCCTGTGGGACTGCCCTTCGGAGCGGCGGCTGACGATGGCGCCGACCGCCTCGTTGGCGATGAAGCTGAACTGGGTGAGGGCACCCGTCACGGCGGCCAGCGCCATGACGGTCACGGTCTCGGTCGTCCCCCGGGGCAGCATGAACAGGACGACACCGGCGCCCGCCACCAGCAGGGCCCGCAGGAGCGAGGCGAGGAAGCACACGATGGCCGCGCCGCTGCGGTCCACCAGGTCACCGGCGAAGCTGAACGCGGCCACCCGGGGTATCCACTCCAGCGCGAACGCCAGACCCGTCAGGGACGCGGAGCCGGTGGTCGCCAGCACCACGAGCGGCATGGCGTAGGTCGCCATGGAGTAGGCGAGCGCGTCGCAGGCGCGCGGTGCGTAGACCCGCCGGAACAGACTGCCTGTGGGCACTGCCGCATGCCGACCGGCCGGTCGGACCTCGTAGAGAGAGACGGTCACGGGGTGGAGGGCTTTCGGTAGCGGGGGCGCGAAAGGGGCGCGACGCGGCGTCCCGGGCCATTTCGGGCATGCACATGCCACGAGTGGGGCCGCAATGCCTGGTTGAGGCGTGAACTACGGAGCGGTAACAACATAGCGGAACAGGAGGCTCCTGAAGAGCCCCGGAGCATCGCCTGACACAGACGGGCGCGCCGCCCGGCACACAAAGAAACCCTTGCAAAGAAAGTGTTGCAAGGGTTTCTTTGCAACGCTATCTTTGCACTCATGACCGAGCAGCCCGACGACCGTCGTGTCCATCAGCTCGACGCCCGCTCACTGCGCGGGCTCGCCCACCCGCTGCGCATGCGCCTGCTGGACGCCCTGCGCTTCGGCGGCCCCGCCACCGCCTCCCAACTCGCCGCGAGACTGGGCGAGTCGAGCGGCGCCACCAGCTACCACCTGCGCCAGCTCGCGACGCACGGCTTCGTCGAGGACGCCCCGGAGCAGGGCAAGGGGCGCGAGCGGTGGTGGCATGCGGCCGTTCAGGGCCTGCGCTTCGACGACGACCTGCTCGAGGACACCGACCCGGCCGTCCGGGGTGCGGCCGACTTCTATCTCCACGAAATCGCCACAAACCAGGCGCGGGAGCTGTCGACCTGGCTCGGCACCCGGCACGAGTGGTCCGAGGAATGGGGCCGCAGCACGGACATGAGCAGCGCGACCCTACGACTTACCCCGGAACTCACCCGGGAACTCGTCCAGAAGGTGCACGCACTCGTGGAGAGCTACCGCGACCTGCCCGCCGCCAAGGACGCCCCCGACGCGGAGACGGTCCGCATCCACTCCCACGTCTTCCCCCTCGCCACGGACTGAGAGGCACGGCCGATGCACTCCGAGATCCACCTCGCACTGCACCGCGTCCGCGCCGCCGAACTCCAGGCCCAGGCACACACCCATGGCCGCGCCCTTGACGCCAGGCCGCCCCGGGACCTGCGGGTACGCCTCGGCTGGACCCTCGTCGAGGTCGGACTGCGACTCGTCGCCCCGCCCCGGAGCGTCGCCGTCCCCCAGGTCTGACGGCCCGGTACCGGCGGGTCCAGTGCGGTGGCCGGGGAGGTTTGCCGAGCCGGTGAACCTTTCCGGGCGCAACACGCCCTACTAGTTAGGAACAGCCCGAACCGGAAGACCTGACGGAGTCCTCCTAGCAGCTCGGTACGGACTTGCCCTTCTCCACGGCCACCAGCGACTCGACCGCCTCGTTCAGGGTGGTCACCGGGACCAGGCGCAGACCCTTGGGGAGTTCTGCCCGCGCGTCGGTGCACTCCTCCTTCGGGACCAGGAAGACCGTCGCGCCGTCACGGCGGGCGGCCTGCACCTTGAGGGCGACCCCGCCGACCGCGCCCACGTCGCCGGCGGCGTCGATCGTGCCCGTACCGGCGACGGTGCGGCCGCCCGTGAGCTCGCCGCCGGCGCCGTCGCCGTCCAGCTTGTCGATGATCCCGAGGGTGAACAGCAGGCCCGCGCTGGGGCCGCCGACGTCCGCGAGCTTCAGTGTGACCTTGACGTCCTTTTCGCTGACATGCAGGTACTTCAGTGCCGCCCGGCTGGCCGCGTCCTGGGACTGCTGCATCTGCTGTGCGTTGTGCTGCTCGATCTCCTTGACGCTGTTGCCGCTCGGATACACCGCGTCGCGCGGCAGCACCGCGCGGTCCGTGCGGAACCAGCCGTCGATCACGTCGCCGAGGGACACGGGGGTGTCGGGCCCGGTCGCCTCGATCGTCGTCATCCGCAGCTGGCCCGTCGTCGTACGCATGGGCGCGCCGCTGATCGTGATCACAGGGGCGCCCTTGTTCTCGCCGAGGACGTTCGCCGTCATACCGGGCTGCGCCACGGCGAACGGCAGCGGCGCGAACACCGCCGTGGCGAGCAGGGCCACGACGGGCAGGGCGCAGATGGCGACGGCCTTGGGGCGGGAGAGGCGAGAGAGCACGGGATCAATCTAACGCGAGGACGGGTTCCGGCCACGTGCCGGTCGGACCGGGCGGCGGTCATGCCGGAGGGCGGGTGGCCCGGGTGGCGGTCAGGGCGACCGCGGGCGGGTCCCGGCGCCGGTCAGCCGCGGATCAGCCGCGGTGGAGATCCCTTCGGTCCGTGGTGAAGCGCCGTAGCGCGTCCGGGAGGGGTGCGACACCGATCCCGGGTGCGAAGGGCACCGGCAGATGGCCGTCCTGGAGCACGAACGGCTCGGTGATGTCCTCGGCGAAGTAGCGGGCGGACGCCGAGGTGTCGCCGGGGAGAGTGAAGCCCGGCAGGGCGGCCAGGGCCAGATTGGGTGCGCGCCCGATGCCCGTCTCCAGCATGCCGCCGCACCACACGGGCACCCCGTGCGCCCGCGCCACGTCGTGCACACGGCGGGCTTCCGGATAGCCGCCGACTCGCGCGGGCTTCACGTTCACGACCCGGCAGGCGTCCAGGGCGATCGCGGAGGCGGTGTCGCGGGCGGAGTGCAGGGACTCGTCCAGGCAGACCGGTGTGGTGATCCGCCGCTGGAGCAGGGCATGGGCGTGCAGGTTGTTCTCCTCCAGCGGCTCCTCGATCAGCAGCAGCCCGAACTCGTCCAGCCTGCGCAGATGTTCGGCGTCGGCGAGCGTGTAGGCCGTGTTCGCATCGACCTGGAGGGGCAGCGCCTCCCCGAAACGCTCACGGACGGCCCGTACGGGCTCCACGTCCCAGCCCGGTTCGATCTTCAGCTTGATCCGCACATATCCCTCGGCGAGATAGCGCTCGACGTCGTCCAGCAGCTCGGGCACCGAGTCCTTGATGCCGACCGACACCCCGGCCGGCACCCGGTCCCGTACCGCGCCCAGATAGGTCGCCAGCGACATGCCGTACGCGCGCAGTTCCGCGTCCAGGACCGCCGTCTCCAGAGCCGCCTTCGCCAGCTCGTGTCCCTTGATCCCCGCCACGGCCGGGGCGAGCGCGGCCGTGGTGAGGTGCGGCAGCGCCGCGGCGCGCGGCAGCAGGAAGTCACGCAGGACGATCTCCGCGCCGGCCACAAACTCGGAGCAGTACCGCGGTTCGGGATCGGCCGCGAACTCCGACCAGCCCTCGGCGGCGTCGGTGACGACATGGAGCAGGAAGGTGTCCTTCGTGGTCATGGTCCCGAAGGAGGTGCGGAACGGGGTGACGAGCGGGATCGCCACATGGACGATCTCGACGCGGTCCAGTCTCATGCCGGGGCCCCCTCCTCGCGGGTGAGCGTGTACCAGCCGTCCCGGGACATGCCCGTGGCCGTGAACCCCTCGGCGAAGGCCTTGGTGAACACCTCGCGCACGGCGTGCCGCCAGCGCAGCGCGAGCGCCGGGTCGGTGGCGCGCAGGGCGACCACGTCGTGGGGGACGCGGCACCACAGGGTCCGGTCGTCGAGGGAGCGGCGGGCGAGCGGTCCGCCGTCGGGGGCCGTGGCGGTCTCCGCCGTTCGAGTCGGGTCGGGAGCCGTGGCGGTCTCCCCCGTACGCGTCGGGTCGGGGGCCGGGGTGACGGAGGCAGGTGCGGACGCGTGGCGAGGCGCCACCAGGTCCCAGGTCACCGTGAGCCGGTCGCTCTCGTCGCCGTCGTTCACACCGTCGGCCATCGGACCGTAGAAGTCGACCAGGTACTCCGTGCCGGTCGCGCCCAGCTTCACCAGGTTGAAGCGGGCGTTACGGGCGACCAGCGGGTCGAAGGTCCAGCGCAGGGTGCGGGCGCCGCGCCCCAGCAGCCAGGCGCGCTGCGCCTGCTTCACCACGGGCCCGAGGCCCGGGTCGGCCGCCGCCAGCAGGGAGTACGCGTCCGCCTCGGCCGGCGGCCCGAAGACCGCGGCGCAGGCCCCGGCGAGCCGGCCCCCGTCGGCGGTGTACGCGGCGTGCACGGCCCCGCCCGCGTGCACCACGCTGTGCAGCACCTCGGCCGGCAGCGGCGGGGAGCTGCGGGGCGTGCGCCAGACGTCGCTGAAGTAGTCGGCCACGGCGGCGAGAGGGGCCACGCCCTCGACGGTACGGAGGTGGACGCCCGCGGCACGGGCGGACTCCTCCGCGAGCCGGGCCGCCCGCTCCTGGGCCACGGACAGCTCCGTCCGGTCCGTCGGGTCCGTCTCTGCGGTCATGGATCGAGTCTCGGGGCCCGCGACGCGCCCTCGCGTTGTGCGGGCGGCCAAAGAGTGCGTACGTTCATGAGGAGATCGGCCAACATACGAAGGACGTGACCCCGTGGACGTCGGCACTCTCGGCGACCTGCTGGACGTGGTCGGCGAGCCCTCCCTGCGGCTGCGCACCGCGCCCGCCGGACTGTCGGCACCGGTCACCGAGGCACTGCTGTACGACGCCCACGCCCCGCTCCCCCGGGCGCCCGGCGCCCTGCTGCTCGCGGTGGGCGTGCCGGGCGCGGACGCCGGGCCGCTGACCCGGGCCGCCGCGGCGGCGGGGATGACCGGTGTCGTCGTACGCGGCACGGACGGGCCGGTCGCCGAGGCCGAGGCGGCCGGGGTCGCCCTGCTCTCGGTCGACGAGGACGCGGCCTGGCACCAGGTGCACCTGCTGCTCGCGTCGGCGATCGGAGCCCGCCCCGCGACCGGCGGCGGGGACGCCCGCGGGGAACTGTTCGCGCTGGCCGACGCGGTGGCCGCGGCGGTCGGCGGGGCCACGACGATCGAGGATCCGGGGCAGCGGATCCTCGCCTACTCCACGGTGCCGGGACAGGCCACGGACGAGGACCGCCGCCAGGGCATCCTCGGTCTCCGGGTGCCCGGGAGCCCGGAGAACACCGAGCAGTACCGGACGGTCTTCGCCGCGCCCGGCCCGGTGCGGCTCCCGGCGCTCGCGGGTGCGCTGCCCCGGCTCGCCGTCGCCGTCCGCGCCGGGGGCGAGACCCTCGGCTCGCTCTGGGTCGTGGACGACGGCCGGCTCGCGCCCGACGCCGAGGAAGCCCTGACGCGGGGCGCGTCCACGGCGGCGCTGCTTCTGCTGCGGGCGCGCGCCGCGCGGGATCTGGCCCGGCACCAGGACGGCGATCTGCTGCGCCGGCTCCTCGACGGCACCGCCGACCCGGCCGCGGCCGGGCACCGGCTCGGCCTCGACGCGGTACGGGTCGCCGCGTTCGTACCGGACTCCCCGGCGTCCGCGCCGGACGGCGAACAGACCGCGCTGCGGCTGCTGGACCTCGTACGCCTGCAGTGCGAGGCCCGCTACGGGCGGCACGCGTGCGTACTCGTCGACGGGGTCGTGTACGCGCTGCTGCCCGGGTCCGGCGAACGCGCGCAGCGGCACCGGCATCTGGCCGAGGACATCGTGCGGCGGGCCGGGCAGGCGCTGCGGGTGCCGGTACGGGCCGGGCTCGGCGAAGTGGTGCCCTCACTCGCGGGCGCGTCGGCGTCCCGGGCCGACGCAGACCTGGTCCTGCGTGTGCTCGGAGCGGAGCTGCCGGTGGCGTGCGTGACCGAGGTACGGCCCCGGATCACCCTGCTGCGGCTGGCCGAAGTGATGTGGGACAGCCGGGAGTTGAGTGCCGGGGCGTGGCGGGCGGTGCTGGACCACGACGCCGCGCACGGCACCTCCCATGCGCACACCCTGCTGGCGTGGTTCGAGGCCGAGTGCGACATGGCGGGCGCGGCCGAGCGGCTGGGGGTACACCCCAACACCTGCCGCTACCGCCTCAAGCAGATCCATCGGCAGCTCGGCGTCGATGTGCACGATCCGGACGAACGGCTGGTGCTGTGGCTCCAGTTGAGGGTGCTGGACCGCTGATCCGGCGGCCCGTCAGCGCAGCGCCTCCGCCACCTCCCGGGCCGCGTCCACCACCCGCGGCCCCACCCGCTCCGGCACCGTGTCCGACAGCATGACGACCCCCACACTGCCCTCGACCCCGTTCACCCCGAGCAGCGGCGCCGCCGCCCCGCTCGCGCCCGTCTCCAACTCCCCGTGGGTCAGCGTGTAGCCGGTCTCGGGGCTCTGCTGGCGACGGGCGGCGAGTATCGCCCGGCCCGCGGCTCCCCGGTCGAGCGGATGCCGGAACCCGGCCCGGTACGCCACGTGGTAGTCGGTCCACGAGGGCTCGACCACGGCGACGGCCAGTGCCTCCGCGCCGTCGACCAGGGTGAGGTGCGCGGTCGCGCCGATGTCCTCGGCGAGCGCCCGCAGTGCGGGCATCGCGGCCTCCCTTACGAGGGGGTGCACCTGGCGGCCGAGGCGCAGCACACCGAGCCCGACCCGGGCTCGGCCCCCCAAGTCGCGGCGGACCAGGGAGTGCTGCTCCAGCGTGGCCAGCAATCGGTACACCACGGTCCGGTTGACCCCCAGTCGGGTGGACAGCTCGGTGACCGTCAGCCCGTGGTCCGTGTCGGCGAGCAGTTTGAGGACTCTGAGGCCCCGGTCCAGCGTCTGGGAGGTCTCCGCGGTCACGACGCCCACTCCTTAGTGGTGAGGACGGCGGCCCCCTCGCGGCGGATGCGTCACCGGGTCCCGTCCGGCGACGCGCGCGTCAGAGGCCACCGATCGGCCGGCGGCCCGGGCGGCCCCCGGGCTCGGTCGCTTCACGGCTGCGCTCCGCGGCGGCGCTGCCACGGGGCGTGTGTGTAGCGGGACAGTAGCGACACGGTTCGCTGAGCGGAAGGCTCTGTCCAGAATCCGATCGACGGCCGGTACGCATCGGTTCCTTTTACGGTGATATATGAGCGGCCCGCGACGGGATGCACACGGTCCCCCCGCGAGACGTCCACGGCGTACGGCGGGACGTACGCGAAGGGTGCCGCTGCCGGGCACCCCGGCGACCGGCACCCGGCACGGCGTCAGCTCAGTGCATCCGCGTGGCCCACTCCTGGACCTTGGCGATCCGCTGGCGCAGTTGGCCCGCGGTGCACTCGGCGCTCGGCGGGCCGCCGCACACCCGGCGCAGCTCGGTGTGGATCACGCCGTGCGGCTTGCCGCTCTGGTGGACGTACGCGCCGACCATCGTGTTGAGCTGCTTGCGCAGTTCCAGCAGCTCCTTGTGGGTGACCACCGGGCGCCGTTCGGCGGGCAGTTCGAGCAGATCCGCGTCCGTGTCCGGCTTCTTGCGGCTGTGCGCGATCTGCCGGGCCTGCCGCTTCTGCAGCAGCAACTCGACCTGCTCCGGCTCCAGGAGGCCCGGGATCCCGAGGTAGTCCTGCTCCTCCTCGCTGCCCGGGTGGGCCTGCATGCCGAACTCGGCGCCGTTGTACATGACCCGGTCGAAGACGGCGTCGGACTCCAGCGCCTCGAACGGCAGCATGTCCTGCTCGCCGGTGTCCTCGTCCTGCTCCCGGTTGGCCTCCTCCATCTCCTTCTCGGACTCGGCGTACGGGTCCTCCTCGCCGTCCTTCTTCGGCTTGTCGAGGACGTGGTCGCGTTCCCGCTCCATCTCGTTGGCGAAGGTGAGCAGGTCGGGGACTGTGGGGAGGAACACGGAGGCGGTCTCGCCGCGGCGCCGGGACCGTACGAAACGGCCCACGGCCTGGGCGAAGAAGAGCGGGGTGGAGATGGTGGTCGCATACACACCGACGGCGAGCCGCGGCACGTCGACACCCTCCGACACCATGCGGACCGCGACCATCCAGCGGTCGTCGTTGCCGCTGAACTCGTCGATGCGGTCGGAGGCGCCCGTGTCGTCGGACAGCACGAGGGTCGCCTTGTGCCCGGTGATGTCCCGGATGAGCTTCGCGTACGAGCGGGCCGAGTCCTGGTCGGAGGCGATGACCAGGGCCCCCGCGTCCGGGATGGCCTTGCGGACCTCGGTGAGCCGCTGGTCGGCGGCGCGCAGCACGCTCGGCATCCAGTCGCCGCGCGGATCCAGGGCGGTGCGCCAGGCCTGGCTGACGGCGTCCTTGGTCATGGGCTCGCCGAGCCGGGCCGCGATCTCGTCGCCCGCCTTGGTGCGCCAGCGCATGTTGCCGCTGTAGGAGAGGAAGATGACCGGCCGCACGACCCCGTCGGCGAGCGCGGACCCGTATCCGTAGGTGTAGTCGGCGGCGGACCGCCGGATCCCGTCGTTCCCCTCCTCGTACGCCACGAAGGGGATGGGGTTGGTGTCGGACCGGAACGGCGTACCGGTCAGGGCGAGGCGGCGGGTCGCGGGCTCGAACGCCTCCAGGCACGCCTCACCCCAGGACTTGGAGTCGCCGGCGTGGTGGATCTCGTCGAGGATGACGAGCGTCTTGCGCTGCTCCACGCGGTTGCGGTGCAGCATGGGCCGAACGCCGACGCCCGCGTAGGTGACGGCGACCCCGTGGTACTCCCGGCCGAGCGGTCCCGCGCTGTACTCGGGGTCGAGCTTGATCCCGATCCGCGCGGCCGCCTCCGCCCACTGCTTCTTCAGATGCTCGGTCGGCGCGACCACGGTGACCTGCTGCACGACATGGTGGTGCAGCAGCCAGGACGCGAGCGTCAGCGCGAAGGTCGTCTTGCCGGCGCCGGGGGTGGCGACGGCGAGGAAGTCACGCGGCTGCTCCTGGACGTACTTCTCCATCGCCCCCTGCTGCCAGGCACGCAGCTTGCTGGCGGTGCCCCAGGGGGCGCGGCCGGGGAAGGCGGGCGAGAGATGGTGCGAGGAGCCGGTGGCGGAAGCGGTGGCGGGCCTGGACGGCTCGCCGTCCAGGGTGGCGGCTGTCGGGCGGGAGGTAGTCACGGTCTCCGGTTCGATGGGGGTCTGGGGCGGCTCGGCTACGTATGACAACCGGGCCACCCTACCGGTGTGCTCACCCGCCCCCGGGGCCGACGGCGCCGCATCCGGTCATGGTGCGACAGGGGTCACAGATCACGGAGTACGGCCCCGGTGGATCACCGTTCGTGCAGCCGGGTCGCCACCCAGGCCCCCACCAGGGCGACCACCGCCATCGGCAGGAACACCGCGGCGAAGGCGGCCGGATGGGAGCCGCCGGCGGCCGTCCCGGCGGCCGTGGGGGCGACCGTGCCGCCGCCGAGCGAGGCGAACGCGGCGCCGCCCGCGGCGAGCAGGACGACGTTGGACAGACCGTCGGAGATCTGCAGGGCGGCCGAGTTGGCGCCCGCCTCCTCGGGGCGCGACAGCTTCAGCAGCAGCACGCTGGTCGAGGAGATCACCAGGCCCATGCCGAAGCAGCCGAACCCCCAGGCGACGGCGACGATCCACACCGGCACGGCGTGCACCAGCACACTGGGCGCCGTCACGATCGCGAGCGCGACCACGATCATGCCCAGGCTCATCAGCCGGTCCCGGTACGCCTCCAGGCGCGGCCTCGACTGGAGATACGACCCGAGGGCCCAGCTTCCGCCGCTCGCCGCGAGGGAGAAGCCGGCCAGCGTCGGCGACAGCCCGCGCTCGGTGACGAGCATGAGCGGGATGAAGCTCTCCGCCGAGACGAAGGCACCCGCCGCCACTCCCCGCAGCAGCACCACGGACGGCAGTCCGCGTGCCGCCCGGTAGGTGCCGCGGGGAAGCAGCCGGAGGGCCGACGGGACGAGCAGCGCGGCGCCCGCGACGCCGGGGACGAGCGAGACCCAGCGCAGATCCTGGGCGGCGTACTGCAGCAGCCCGGCGCCGAACGAGATACCGAAGGCGAGACGGATGCGGCGGGCGTCGAAAGGGGCGGCGACGGCCTCCTTCGCGGGGCCGCCCGCCCGGCGCCGTATCTGCGGCAGCGCGAGGGCCAGCGGGAACACCACCAGCACCGGAATGCCGATGAACACCCAGCGCCAGCCGAGCTGTTCGGTCACCGCGCCCGCCGCCAGGGGGCCGACCACCGTCGGCACCACCCAGCCCGCCGCGAACGCAGCCATGATCGCCGGTCGCAGGCGCTCCGGGTAGGCGCGGCCGACCACGACGTACAGGGCGACGATGACCAGGCCGCCGCCGAGCCCCTGAACCGCCCGCCCCAGGATGAACAGCCACATCGCCCCGGCCGTGCCGGACAGCAGCAACCCGGTGGCGAACGCGGCGATACCGCAGGTCAGCGAGGCGAGGGGGCCATTACGGTCCGACCACTGGCCCGCGAGCACCATGCCCAGGAGGCTGGTGGTGAAGTACCCGGAGAACGCGAAGGCGTACAGCGACAGCCCGTCCAGCTCCCGCGCCGCGACCGGCATCGCGGTGCCGACGGCCGTCGCCTCGAAGGCGATGAGCACGACGACCGAGACGATGCCGACACTGAGCGCCCGGTACGACCGGCTCAGCACACCGACGGATTCGACCGGCGGGACGGAAGGGACGACGTCGGCGTCGCGGGGTTCCAGGGCTGCCATGCGGCCAGAGTAAGGGGCTCGGAGCGCATTGGCTCCTGTCCCGAGTCGCTGATCACCTCGGACCTTGGTCCTAGGGCCGCCGAGCCCGGTTGATGAACGGGGTATGGCAGTCCCGTTGCGGCGTATGGCGGTCCCGTTGCGGCACCCGCGCTTCTCTTGAGCCCGCCGATCGCCGCGCCCTACGGTCCCTGTGTCGGTCCGGAACACGCACCAGCAACTCCGCACCGGCTCCCGACCGTGTGCCCGAGTGGTTGAGGGACTCGCCTGCAAAGCGAGTTACGCGGGTTCGATTCCCGCCACGGTCTCTATATGCCTGACCAGGCAAGACGAAGGGGCGGCATCCCATGCGGGGTGCCGCCCCTTCGGTCCGTCCGTCTCAGTTTCCGTCTCAATCGCATCACCGGCCGACCCGAATCTTCGATCCGCCTTCAGACTAGTTGTCTGATGAGCGGGATCTGAGTCGGCACCTATGGGTAGGCGACCCGACACACACGGGGAGGCGCGGGTGCGGGCGGCGGTCGATTTGATCATGACGGTTGCAGTGGCGGCGGGGGCAGGCGTGATCACGGCTGCCAGCGATGCAGCACGCAGCGTCGTATGCAGCGTCTTCCCGCGGCCGAGAGAAACCTCCGTATTGGTGGAGGTCGACGGCAAGCGGGTGGAGCTGACCGGATCCGCGGCCAGCACGGAAGCCGTCCAAGCCTTGATCGAGCAATTACGTGCGAGACCTTTCCAATTCGCGTATGACGGCCGTCGCTTCGGCACGAGTCTTGCGCTCGACGTGGCGACGGTCCGGCGCGCCGTCGTCACCTGTGTGCCGTCGTTGGTCGTCAACTCGGAACGGACCTGCTTGCCAATCAGAGCCTAGATTTCGGGGCTTTGCTTTCGGCGTGTCTGGCGCCGGACGGCCTGTGGGAGTTGTTCACGGCCGCGTCGCGGCGGTCCGAAAGGAACCGGATCCGCTGTGGCTGATGACAGGCCAGGGTCGGCGGACGACCCCGGCGCCTCGTCGAGCCTGACGACGGACGCGTTCCGCGCGGTGCTCGGCGGACCGGACCACGATCGGCTCCCCGTCCTGTTGCTGACGCTGACCATGCTCAGCGGTGTGATCGACGCGACCAGCGTGATCGACCTCGGTCACGTATTCGTGGCGAACATGACCGGCAACCTGGTCTTCATCGGCATCGGACTGCTCGCCACGCCCGACTCTCGCTCACCGCGGCGCTGGTCCCGCTCGGCGGCTTCGTCCTCGGGGTCGAGGGCTGCCGCCTGCTCGCGGCTCGGCGGCCAGGGCGGCTGATGCTGCTGCGCGACGGGCTGATCGGGCAGGCCGCCCTGCTCGTGGTGACGACCGGCCTGTGCGCGGTCGCCGCCGGGAAGCCCGTCGGCGCGATCCGGTACGCGGTGCTGGCCGTCGCTGCAGTGGCGATGGGCGGGCAGAACGGGCTGGCCCGGCGGATGGGGGTGAACGAGCTGACGACCACGGTCATGACCGGCACGGTGATCGCGCTGGTCTCGGGGCGACGCGAGCGCGAAGGACGGGTCGCCTCGCTGCGCCTGACCTTCAGCGTCGTGTCCCTGATCGCCGGAGCGCTGCTCGGCACGGCGGTCGTCCGGGTCGGTCACAGTACTCCGGCGCTAGGATTGTGCGCCGCCATCGCCGTGGCTGTCGCGGTGGGGGCCTCTCGGCAGTGCGCTTCCCGGCCAGACGACGCCTGACAGAACAACGACCGCGGTGGCGTCAAAGCCGGCACCCGGCTGACAGCGACGCGCAGGCCCTCCCTCGTAGTGATATGGGACAACCTCAACGTCCATCGCGACCGCCGCTTACGTGCGTTCATCGACGCCCAGGACTGGATCACCGACCACTACCTGCCGCCCTACGCGCCGCAGCTCAACCCAGTCGAAGGCATCTGGTCCCTGCTCCGCCGCCGCTGCCAGGCCAACACCGCCTTCACCGACCCCGCCCACCTGATGCGCACCCTTCGGCAAGGGCTCCGGCAGATCCAGTACCGGCCCGCTCTCGTCGACGGATGCCTCGCCGGCACCGGACTCAGGAAGGAGAGTCCCTAGGCTGGTCGGCCTCCGGCACGTTCCCACTGGGCCTCGTCCCATTCCACGTATTCGATCTGGACGCCACCTGGCAGCTTGGCAGTCAGGTTCCTGCCGGTGGGAACGGCCTGCGGACCGCGCACAATCTGCGCTCCGGTCCGGTTGAGCAGCGCCCGGCACTCGTCGAGGTCATCGATGATGAGCGTAGCCACTGTCGCCCTGTAGGGCTCCAGTACTCGCTCATCGCCCGCCACCACCAAAAGGCGGCCGACCGTGGCCAACTCCAAGCCGTTCGGCATTGTGAAGCGGGTGCTGATCGGCTCACCCGCAACCGTGGTGAGCGGTGCCAGCACCGCATCCAGGTCGTCGGCGTAGGCGCGGGCGTAGGTACGGAAGATGCGCATGATCACCAACAAGGTGTCAAGAGATACAGATTTTCCCCTCGCCATCGAGACGAGGACGTGAGTCCCCGGCGACATCACGCATCAACCCTCAGTAGAGGATTCGCTCCCTCAGGAAGCCAGGCAGCTCGGCGGATTGGGCTGTGCCGGGGTCGGTCCGGAGCCGAGTCGGCTCCGGACCGAGGGTGCGCTCTGCCACACCATTGGTTCGGCGGCCTATTCCTCCGCGATGACCTCGTCCGCCTGCATGCCCTTCTGGCCCTGCACCGCAACGAAGGTCACCTTCTGGCCTTCCCTGAGGCTCTTGAATCCTGACCCCCGGATCGCCCTGAAGTGCACGAAGAGGTCGGGGCCGCTTTCTGGGGTGATGAAGCCGAACCCCTTCTCTTCGCTGAACCACTTGACGGTGCCGCTCTGTCGCTCAGACATGTCCACTCCTTCGATTCACGCGCATCGGTCGGGCGTAGAGGGAGCCCAACGAGTTGATCATCCCTGCTGAGGAAAGGCTGAGGGCGCAGCCTGTGACGGCCGGCTTTCTCTCAGCTGTTCTGGGTCACGCCGTCGCGCTTCGTGTCGAGTGTCTTCTCGCGGTGCACCAGCCAGACCGTGAACGCCAGGGTGGAGACGTCCGCCTTCAGCGGGCTCAGGGCCGTGTCGGGCTCGCTCCAGCACAGCAGCTCTCCGGTGGCGCCGTCGACGACCAGGCTCGTGTCCTCCAGCAGACGACCGAGGCGTATCAGGCGGTCCGCACCCTCCGGGAGCCGGTCCGCGGGGATGCCGCTCTCCTCCGCGCAGTACTCGGCCAGGGTCTGCAGGGGCACGTCCATGTCCAGCTCGTACCAGTACCCGTGCTCCGGCAGGCCCGTTTCGCTCAGGAAGCGGCGGGTCGGCTCGTGCGTGAGGGTGCGGGGGAAGTCGATGTCCTCGAAGCGCATGATCGCGGCGGAGCCGAACTCCTCGTCCAGCAGACGCGGCGGAAGGTCCAGCCGGAGCCCCGTGCCGGGCCGCGCGATCCGGGCGAGCGGGCGGAGCAGCGCGGTCGTCCTCCAGTGGCACGCGGGGGCCTCTCCGGCGAGCGGGGAGAGATCCATCAGGCCGGGGTGGCCCGGGAAGGCCCGCGCCGTGGAGACCCGGCCCGTGGCATCGTCGAGCAGCAGGCGCTCCAGGTCGCGGTCGAGGGTGCGCAGCGCCCCTATGACCAGCTGGTCGCGCAGCTCCGCGACCAGCTTCTCCGCGTCGTCGACCAGTTCGGCGACCCGGCGCAGCACGGGCTGCTCGCGCAGGGCTCCGGTCGGCAGGTGCGGCGTTCCCGTGTACGTCACATGCAGGTACGCCTCGGTCAGCGTGATCACGCCACCGGCTTCGGTCGTGCCCATTGCTTCCCCCCGCGTGCGTCGTGCCCAGGGCGTCCGCGGACAGGACACATGCTCCCGCCGGACGGCTCTCCCCCAACGCGAAGAACCCTACGCCGCCCCACTGACAACGCCCGGGGCGAAGGAGAACGCCAGGTCGGGAGGTGTCAGCCGGAGCGGCCGGGCGGCCTTCACTGGGTCGTGACCACCGCCGCCTGCGGCCGGATCGGCAGACGGTTGACCGGACGGCCCGTCGCCGCGCGCACCGCGGCGGCGATCGCCGCCGGGGACGTCACCACCGGCACCGCGCTGACCGACTTGGCGCCGAACGGCGCGACCACGTCGCGTTCCTCGACCAGCTTGACGATCCGGATGTCGGGGGCGTCCAGGGCCGTGGGCAGGGAGTAGCCAGTCAGGTCGGGGTGCCGGATCAGGCCGCGGGCCGTGCGCAGGTTCTCGGTGAGCGCGATACCCACGCCCTGGGTGACACCGGCCTCCACGCGCGCGGCGAGCTGCACCGGGTTCAGCACCCGGCCCACGTCCTGCGCGAGGGCCAGTTCCACCACCCGTACCGAGCCGATCTCGATGTCCACGTCCACCACCGCGCGGATCGCGCAGAACGCGAGCCCCACGAAGGCGTCGCCCTGGCCCGTCTCGTCCAGCGGCTCCGTCGGGTGCGGGCGGCACTGCGCCGTGGCCCACAGCTCCTTGCCGTCCATCGCCTCGGTGACCGTGGTCGACAGCACGCCGTCGTACGAGGTGATCTTGCCGTCGGTGATCTGGAGCAGTTCGGTGGACATGCCGAACTTGTGCGCCAGGGGTTGCAGCAGCTGGGTGCGGACCATCTTGGCGGCACGTTCCACCGCGCCGCCGGACACCCAGGTGTGGCGGCCGCGACAGCCGGCTCCGGCGGGCGGCTGGTCCGTGTCGACCGGGGCCACGTGGACCTCGTCGATGCCCAGGGTCTCCTGGACGATCTGCCGGGCGAGCATGGTGAAGCCCTGACCGGTCTCGACCGCCGAGCACAGCACCGTCGCGACGCCGTCGTGGACCTTCACGGTCGCCGTGGACACCTCGTCGGCGCCCTCCGCGCCGAGCATGTGCACCATGCCGAGGCCGTAGCCGACACCGCGGCGCACCGCGCCGGGTTCGCCCGCGCCCTCGGGGCCGCCCGGCAGCAGCCAGTCCTCCTCGGGGGTGTCCTTGGGGAGCGCCGGCAGCGGGTGGTCCCGTACCGCCTCCAGCAGTTCGGCCACCGGCGCCGGGCAGGTGACCGTCTGGCCCGTCGGCAGGACGTCACCCGTCGCCAGGACGTTGAGCATCCGCAGCTCCGCCGGGTCGGCGCCGAGCTTCTTGGCGAGCTTGTCCATCTGCGCCTCGTAGGCCGCGCACACCTGCATCGCACCCTCGCCGCGCACATGGCCCGACGGCGGGTTGTTGGTGCGTACGGCCCAGCCCTCGATGAAGGCGTTCGGGACGACGTAGGGGCCGCAGGCGAAGGACACCGCGGCGGCCAGCGACTCCGAGGAGGTGTCCGCGTAGGCGCCCGCGTCGAGCAGGATCTGCGCCTCGACCTTCACGAGCCTGCCCTCGGCGTCCGCGTGGTGACGGTAGCGCAGGAGCGTGGGATGGCGGTGGGAGTGGCCGAGGAACGACTCCTCGCGGGTCGCGGCCAGCTTCACCGGGCAGCCGGTTCTCAGGGCGAGCAGGCCGAGCGGGAGCTGGAAGCTCTGGTCCTCGCGGTCGGCGGTGGCGCCGGGCACCCCGGTGACGACGACCTTCACCCGCTCCGGCTCCAGGCCGTAGACCGCGGCGGCGCGGTCGCGGTCGGCGTGCGGGTCGGTGGAGGCGATGTACAGCTCGACCCCGCCGTCGGGCCGGGGCACCGCGAGACCGGCCTCCGCGCCGATCGGGGCGGGGTCCTGGCGGCCGATGCGGTACAGGCCCTCCACGACGACCTCGCCCATGGCGTCCGGGTCGCCGTGGCGCAGCGGGATGTGGCGGATGAGGTTTCCGTCGGGGTGCAGCGGCTCCGCCTCGAAGGCCTGCTCCGGGTCGGTGACCGGGTCGAGCACCTCGTACTCGACGATGACCGCGGCGGCGGCCATGCGCGCGGTGTCGGGGTGGTCGGCGGCGACGGCCGCGATGGGCTCCCCGTGGTGGCGTACGACCTCGGAGGCGAACACCGGGCGGTCGGCCGTGCCCCGGCCGTGGAACGCGCTGCCGGGCACGTCCTCGTGGGTGACGACGGCCCGCACGCCGGGCATCTCGCGCGCGTGGCTGACATCGACGGACAGGATGCGCGCGTGCGGGTGCGGCGAGCGCAGTACGGCCGCCCACAGCAGGCCCTCGGCCCACAGGTCGGCCGCGTAGGGGAACGTGCCCTCGGTCTTGGCACGGGCGTCGGTCGACGGCAGCGAGGCGCCCAGGCCGTGCGCCAGCGCCTCGGGGGCGGGTGCGGCCGCCGCGGTGGTCGCGGTGGCGGCTTCGTTGCTCACGCCTGGCCTCCGTCCTGGCCGTACGGGTGGTCGTGCGGGCCCGCGCCGTCGAACGCGGAGGGGTGGACGCCGCCCGCGCCGGGGCCGGCCTGGTGCGGGATCCGGGGCTCGTCCGCGTCCGGTGCCGACTCGGCCTCGGCGTGCGCCCGGCGTTCGGCGACGACCTCCTTGACGGCCTCCAGGACGCCCCGGTAGCCGGAGCAGCGGCACAGATTGCCGCACAGGGCCTGGCGGGCCTCCAGTTCGGTCGGCGCCGGGTTGCCCTCCAGCAGGTCGTGCACGGTCATCGCCATGCCCGGGATGCAGAAGCCGCACTGCACGGCCCCGCACCGGGCGAGCGCCCGCTGCACGTCCGAGGGCTGTCCGTCGGCGGCGAGGCCCTCGACCGTGCGGACCTCGCTGCCCGCCGCGGTGACGGCGGGCACCAGGCAGGAGGCGACGAGCCGTCCGTCGACCTGGACGTTGCAGGCACCGCACTCGCCCTGCGAGCAGCCGTCCTTGGCGCCGGCGAGACCGAGCCGCTCGCGCAGCACGTACAGCAGCGACTCCCCGACCCATGCGTCGGTGACGGGCCGGTCGGAGTCGTTCACCCGCAGGACGTACGAGACGAGGGGGTGCTCGTCGTGCGGGGCGAGCGGCGGTTCGGGGTCCTGCTCCCCGGCCTCGGCCGGTGCGGCGTCCGAGGTGGGGGCCTCCCCCTCGGGCCCGTCGGACCCGTCAGGCCCTTCGGCGGGCGCCTGCGGCTCCTGGGCGGCCTCGAAGGCCCCGGGAGCACCACCGGCCCGCGTGTCCTCGTACGGCCCGCCGGAGGGCTCTCCAGGGGCCTCGTCGGGCGTCTGCGCGGCCGGTCCGGCCGGCTCGTCGGCGCCGGTGTGCGTCCCGCCGGACCAAGGCTGCCCGGCCGTGCCCGTCGCCCAGGGCGCGGAAGCGCCGCCCGGGAGCGTCGCGGGCGGGGTGCCGCCCCACTGCTCGACCAGGGCCGACGTGCTGAACTCGCCCGACTCGTCCGGCAGGTCGCCGCCCGCCACCGGGATCGACCACTCACCGGTGACGTCGTGCCCGGGCGCGGGGTGCTCCTGGGCGGCCGCGGTCTCCTGGAAGGTCCACTGCCCGGTGGCTCCGGGGTGGTGCGGGAATTGGTCTCCCGTGCCGTGCGGGGCGGTCTGGTTCGGGTCGGGCCAGTGGGCGCCCTCCGCGGGCGCGGCCCAGGTCCCCGGGGCCGTCTGGCCGGTGCCCTCGGCGGCGGCCGGGTCGAACGTCGGCGGCACATAGCCGTGACCGGGCGCGGCCAGCGGGCTGTGGGCGGCGAGGAGGGCGTCGATCCCCCCCTCTGGGAGCTGGACGAAGGCGGTGGCCCCGTCGTCGTAGTCGCCCTGTGGCAGTCGCTCCCAGGAACCGTGGGTGCCCCCCTGCGGGGTCTCCTCCGGGTGCCGGTCGTCGGTCACGACAGTGCCCTCCCCAGTGCTCGTCGGGCCAGCGCGGCGACGGTGCGCCGCAGGTGCAGTACGGCGGGTGGAAGCTGCTGCACGGTGCCGTCCTCCGCCGGGGCCGGGTCGGGGATGCAGGCCGCGGCGACGTACTCCCCGAAGGCGGCGAGCGCCTCCGGGACGATCGCGCGGTTGTTGTCCCAGTCGATGAGCTGGGCGACCCAGTGCTCGGCCTCCAGGGGGCGCAGCGGCACGGGCGCTATGGCGCCCACCGCGCAGCGCACACCGCGCCGGGCCGGGTCGAGGACGAGCGCCACCGAGGCGACGGCCCGCCCGGGCCCGGTGCGTCCCTTCGCCTTCAGGAAGACCTGGGGGGCGTGCAGCAGCGGTACGCGCACGTAGCCGATGAGTTCGCCGGGGCGCAGCGGCTCCACTCCGGCGAGCAGATGCGAGACCGGGATCTCGCGGCGGGCTCCCTCGGGTCCCGCGATGATCAGCGTGGCCTCCAGGGCGGCCAGCACCGGGAGCGCGTCCCCCGTGGGGGCGGCCGAGGCGATGTTGCCGCCCAGGGTGCCCGCGTTGCGGATGTGCGGCGGCCCGGCGGCGCGCGAGGCCGCCGCGAGGGCGGGGATGAGGGCCGCGAAGTCGGGGCGGCCCATGCGCGCGTGGGTGAGGCCGGCGCCGAGCAGCGCGTGGCCGTCCTGGTACTGCCAGCCGCGGATCTCGGTGATGCGGCCGAGACCGACCAGCGCGGCGGGCCGCAGCTGGCCGGAGTTCACCGCGGTCATCAGATCGGTGCCACCCGCCACGGGGACGGCGGCCGGCATGGCGGCAAGGACCGCCACGGCCTCGTCCAGCGAGGCGGGCAGCGTCACGGCCTGCGCCGCCTGCGGTGCGTGCGTGGTCAAACCGGCTGCCCCTTCCCGCTGCCCCACCTGGTCCCACCTGTGTTGCCGTACGGTACGTGCTGACAGGCCGGACGTGGCAACTCTGGCACATCTTTCCCGGCCCCCGACGCGGGGGTCCGCTAGGAGGCATTCGCCCCCTCACCAGGGAGATGACCCGTTTTGCCATAACATCCCCGATGAGTACTGATCGCCGCTCTCCGGCGACCCTGGTGCGACTTCTCCCACGCGGGTTCACGTTTCCAGGGCCCCCGGCGCCCGGGCCGCCCCTCCACGACGGCCTCACACGTTCGGGGGCGCGCCCTCGATCGGGCGTCCGAGCACCCCGGGCCGCCGCTGCCACGGCAGAGGCCCCGCAGGCGGCCGATACGCGACCCCCAGAGCGTCAAGCCGTCCGTAGTGGACGGCCATCCGCCGCTCGAAGTCCCCGAAGTCGCGCTCCGCGGACGCCGGCAGATCGCTCCAGGCGACCTCGGCGAACGCGGTGAGCCTCGGGAACGTCTGGTAGTCCACCCGCGCCTGATCCTCCATCACCTCGGTCCAGACATTGGCCTGGATGCCGAGCACATGGCGCGCCTGCTCCCCGGTGAGCTGCGGCGGAACGGGCTCGAACCGGTAGACGTCCTCCAGGGTGCGCACATACCCGATGGGCACCGGCTCGTCCGGGCCGCCGTCCTGACGGTGGTCCAGGTACACCTGCTGCTGCGGGCACATCACCACATCGTGGCCGGCCCGTGCGGCTGTCACGCCGCCCGCGTAGCCGCGCCAGGAGGACACCGCGGCACCCTCCGCGAGGCCGCCCTGAAGGATCTCGTCCCAGCCGATGAGCCGGCGGCCGCGGGCGGTCAGCCAGGTGTCGAAGTGCCGGATGAACCACGCCTGCAGTCCGTCCTCGCCGTCGAGCCCGAGTTCCTTGATGCGCGCCTGGGCTGCCGGGGAGCGCCGCCACTGGTCCTTGGGGCACTCGTCGCCGCCGATGTGAACGAACGTCGAGGGAAACAGTTCCAGAACTTCCTCGAACACTCCTTCGTAGAACCGCAGAGTGGTGTCGGTGGGGGCGAGTACGTTGGCCGAGATACCCCAGTCGTCCCAGACCGAGAGGGAGGCCGTGTCGACGACGTCCGTGTTGCCGAGTTCGGGATACGCGGCGATGGCCGCCTGACTGTGCCCGGGTATGTCGATCTCGGGGACGACGGTGATGTGCCGCGCGGACGCGTACGCGACGATCTCGCGGATGTCGTCCTGCGTGTAGAAGCCGCCGTGGGGCTTCTCCTCCCACAGTGGCGAGGCCCGGTGACCGAAGCGTGTGCGGGACCGCCAGGAGCCCACCTCGGTGAGCTTCGGGTGGCGCTTGATCTCCAGCCGCCAGCCCTGGTCGTCGGTGAGATGCAGATGCAGGACGTTCAGCTTGTGGGCGGCCATCAGATCCAGACAACGCAGTACGCCGCCCTTGGGTGTGAAATGCCGGGCCACGTCGAGCAGGAGGCCGCGCCAGGCGAAGCGGGGCGCGTCCTCGACGACCACCCCGGGCACGTCCCACTCACGGCGTGACGGGTCGAGCTGCGCCCGCCGGAAGGCCTCCGGCCCCAGCAGCTGGCGGAAGGTCTGCGCTCCCCAGAAGACTCCGGCCGCGCTGCCGCCGTCGAGACGGACGGCGTAGCCGTCGACGACGATGCGGTACGCCTCGGGCTCCATCCCCGGGTCGATGCGCAGCACGATGCCGTGGTCCCCGCTCCCCTCCCGGAAGGGCAGCCCGGTGGCCGCGCCCAGGACGTCGCGCATCCAGTGCGCGACGCGCTCGGTGCCGGGCTCCGCGCGCAGCACCGTCTCCTCGTCGAGCACGAACAGCCCCCGCGGGGGCACCCACCAGCCCTTGCGCGGTGCCGGGATCAGATCCTCGAAGCCCATCGCGTCCAGCCCCTTCCGTCGGCCTTCACGGAACCCCGGGCGACCACACCGTCCCGGTGGGGGAAGCCTGATCGACAAGGCGGCGTGAACGGAAGCGGGCTGCACGAACGGAAGCGGAACGCCGGACGGCGGGCGGACGGACGGACGGACGAGCAAGGCAGACGCACGACCGGCAGCCGGACGACGGAGCAGGGGGACAGCGGAAGTCCCCCGAACCCCGACGCGTCCGGACGCGGACATGAAGATCCCCGGGACGCGTCGTCACGCGTCCCGGGGGCCCTGCGGTCGTCGTCGGACGAGCAGCCGGCCGGCTACTTCTTGTCGCCGCCCTTGCCCTCGTCGCCGCCGCTGCCCATGGACTCGTAGATCTCCTTGCACATGGGGCAGACCGGGTACTTCTTGGGGTCGCGGCCCGGTACCCACACCTTGCCGCACAGCGCCACGACGGGCGTGCCGTCGAGGGCGCTCGCCATGATCTTGTCCTTCTGGACGTAGTGGGCGAAGCGCTCGTGGTCACCGTCGCCGTGCGACACCTGCGGCGTCGGCTCTACGAGGGTCCCCGTACCGGTACCGCGCTCGGGCTCAAGAGTGCTCATACGGCAAGGGTACTGAAGCCCGCACGCATCAGTTGAGCGTAGGGTCGTCCGGATAGGTGGCCACCATCGCCAGCTCGCTGCGCTGCCGGCGCAGCACCTCCCGCCACAGTCGCTCCGGCGCCGGGGACGACACATCGCCCGGCTCCGACTCGACGACGTACCAGGCACCTTCGACCAGCTCGTCCTCCAGCTGGCCCGGCCCCCAGCCCGCGTACCCGGCGAAGATCCGCAGCGAGCCGAGCGCCTTGGCGAGCAGCTCGGGCGGGGCCTCAAGGTCGACCAGGCCGATCGCGCCGTGCACCCGCCGCCAGCCCAGCGGGGCCCGCTCGCCGGAGGCGCCGCCCGGGATGACCGCGACGCCGAGCGCCGAGTCCAGCGACACGGGTCCGCCCTGGAAGACGACCCCGGGCTCCCCCGCCAGATCCGCCCAGCCCTCCAGGATGTCGCCCACGTCCACGGGTGTGGGGCGGTTGAGGACCACCCCGAGCGAGCCCTCCTCGTCGTGGTCGAGGAGAAGCACCACCGCGCGGTCGAAGTTCGGGTCCGCCAGGGCGGGCGTGGCCACGAGCAGCCGCCCTGTGAGCGAGGACACCTCGGTCATGCCAGACATGATCCCGCATCTTGCCCCGGGATGGGGAGGCAATCCGGGTACGCGGGTGAATGCGGCACCGGGCTCACGGCTGCGGCCCCGGCGCACGCCCGGCGGTCACCGCGTGCGTCCGCTCACGCACCGCTCGTGTTGTGGCAAACCTATGACGCGTCTGGGAGGTACTCGGGCTTACTGAAGGGGGGTGTACGGCCATTACTCTTACGTCTTCGGCCCCTGCCCCACCCCACGGAACGCGAGATCCATGACCGTCAACGACGATGTCCTCCTTGTCCACGGCGGCACCCCGCTGGAGGGCGAAATCCGTGTCCGCGGTGCGAAGAACCTCGTACCGAAGGCCATGGTCGCCGCTCTCCTGGGCAGTGCGCCGAGCAGGCTGCGCAATGTCCCCGACATTCGCGATGTGCGTGTGGTGCGCGGGCTGCTGCAACTGCACGGCGTGACGGTGCGCCCGGGCGAGGAACCGGGTGAGCTGCTGCTCGACCCGACGCACGTCGAGAGCGCGAACGTCGCTGACATCGATGCCCACGCGGGCTCGTCGCGCATCCCGATCCTCTTCTGCGGCCCGCTGCTGCACCGCCTGGGCCACGCCTTCATCCCGGGCCTCGGCGGCTGCGACATCGGCGGCCGTCCCATCGACTTCCACTTCGACGTGCTGCGGCAGTTCGGCGCGGTCATCGAGAAGCGCGCGGACGGTCAGTACCTGGAGGCGCCCAAGGGGCTGCGCGGCACCAAGATCCGGCTGCCGTACCCGTCCGTCGGCGCCACCGAGCAGGTGCTGCTGACGGCGGTGCTCGCCGAGGGCGTCACCGAGCTGTCCAACGCGGCCGTCGAGCCGGAGATCGAGGACCTCATCTGCGTGCTGCAGAAGATGGGCGCGATCATCGCGATGGACACCGACCGCACGATCCGCATCACCGGTGTGGACAAGCTGGGCGGCTACACCCACCGCGCCCTCCCGGACCGGCTGGAGGCCGCGTCCTGGGCGTCGGCGGCGCTGGCGACCGAGGGCAACATCTACGTCCGCGGCGCGCAGCAGCGGTCGATGATGACGTTCCTGAACACCTACCGGAAGGTGGGTGGCGCCTTCGAGATCGACGACGAGGGCATCCGCTTCTGGCACCCCGGCGGCCAGCTCAAGTCCATCGCGCTGGAGACGGACGTGCACCCCGGCTTCCAGACGGACTGGCAGCAGCCGCTGGTCGTCGCGCTGACGCAGGCCACGGGCCTGTCGATCATCCACGAGACGGTCTACGAGTCCCGCCTCGGCTTCACCTCCGCGCTCAACCAGATGGGCGCGCACATCCAGCTCTACCGCGAGTGCCTCGGCGGCTCCGACTGCCGCTTCGGCCAGCGCAACTTCCTGCACTCCGCGGTGGTTTCGGGCCCGACCCGGCTCCAGGGCGCCGACCTGGTCATCCCCGACCTGCGCGGCGGCTTCTCGTACCTGATCGCGGCCCTGGCGGCCCAGGGCACGTCCCGGGTCCACGGCATCGACCTGATCAACCGCGGCTACGAGAACTTCATGGAGAAGCTCACCGAGCTGGGCGCGAAGGTCGAGCTGCCGGGCAAGGCCCTGGCCTGACGGTCCTGCCCGCGGGCCTCCGGGGCCCGCGGGCACACACGCGTCGTACCTACGCATCCGCGCACGCGCGAGGGGCGGTCACCCGCATCGGGTGACCGCCCCTTAGGCCTTGCTGGGCCCGTACGCCGTCCCAGGAGGCGTCACCGGGCCGAGAACGCCGTCCCGTCCCGGAACGGCCTCGTACGCCGTCCCGTGGCGTACGACGGCAAGATCACTTGCCCTTCGCGGCTTCCTTGAGCTTGGAGCCCGCCGAGACCTTCACGCTGTAGCCGGCCGGGATCTGGATGGGGTCGCCGGTCTGCGGGTTGCGCGCGGTGCGAGCGGCACGGTGGGTGCGCTCGAAGGTCAGGAAGCCAGGGATGGTGACCTTCTCGTCGCCCTTGGCAACGACCTCGCCGACGGTCTCGGCGAACGCGGCCAGCACGGCGTCGGCGTCCTTGCGGGTCACCTCGGCGCGGTCGGCCAGCGCGGCCACCAGCTCACTGCGGTTCATGTTGTTACTCCCGTGTTCTTCTTGCCGTTGAGGCGTGCCACGCGGCGGAGCCGCATGATGGGCACAGCGAAGTCGATGCTGCCAGGGTCCTCGGTGAGTCCCCGGACCCGGGTCCTTCCTTCGTCAGACCCTCGCGCCCGAAGACGCATCCTGCCCCCACCTGCGGCGGGAAAGCCAATCCGGCACCCGTAGGAGTCGTGAGAACACCCTTGGGAGTCACACGAAAGCGCCACCGTCCCGGTGTGGTGACGTTCTGTCCACTCCGGGCGACGCTTCGCAGGGCCTTGGGGGGCCTGAGCCTGGCCGCCACCCTAGAGGGCAGCGGGGACCTGCTCCTTCAACGACGCGCCGGATGCGGGCACCGTGGTGATGGTCACAGCCGCCGAACCGCCCGCGCACGGTCCGGCGGGAGCCCGCCGGAGGGGCGGGCCCGCCGTCGGCGCGCGCCTACGCGCCCGTCGCCGACTCTCCCGCCGCCTTGACGGCGTCCCGCACCGCTCCGGCGACGGCGCCCGCCACCTTGTCGTTGAACACGCTCGGAATGATGTAGTTCGGGTTCAGCTCGTCCTCGGTGACCACGTCCGCGAGGGCGGTCGCGGCGGCCAGCATCATGTCCGTGGTGACCGTGCGGGACTGCGCGTCCAGCAGGCCGCGGAAGACGCCGGGGAACACCAGGACGTTGTTGATCTGGTTGGGGAAGTCGGAGCGGCCCGTGGCCACAACTGCCGCCGTCTGACGGGCGATTGCGGGCTCGACCTCGGGGTCGGGGTTCGCGAGCGCGAACACGATGGCACCGTCGGCCATGGCCGCCACGTCCTCGCCGTCGAGGACGTTCGGCGCGGAGACGCCGATGAAGACGTCGGCGCCGTGGACGGCTTCCTTGAGGGTGCCGGTGAGGCCCTCGTGGTTGGTGTTGTCGGCGATCCAGCGCAGCGGCGAGTCCGGGGCGGCGCCCACCAGGTCCTCGCGGCCCGCGTGCACCACACCGTGGATGTCGGCGACGACGGCGCTCTTCACGCCCGCCGCCAGCAGCAGCTTGAGGATGGCCGTACCGGCCGCGCCGGCGCCCGACATCACGACGCGCACCTGCTCAATCGCCTTGCCCACCACGCGAAGTGCGTTGGTCAGCGCGGCGAGCACGACGATCGCGGTGCCGTGCTGGTCGTCGTGGAAGACGGGGATGTCGAGGGCCTCGCGCAGCCGGGCCTCGATCTCGAAGCAGCGGGGCGCGGAGATGTCCTCCAGGTTGATGCCCGCGAAGCCGGGGGCGATCGCCTTGACGATCTCCACGATCGCGTCGGTGTCCTGGGTGTCGAGGCAGATCGGCCAGGCGTCGATGCCCGCGAACCGCTTGAAGAGCGCCGCCTTGCCCTCCATGACGGGCAGCGCGGCCTTGGGACCGATGTTGCCGAGGCCCAGCACGGCCGACCCGTCCGTCACGACCGCAACGGAGTTTCGCTTGATGGTCAGACGGCGGGCGTCCTCGGGGTTCTCCGCGATCGCCATGCACACGCGGGCCACACCCGGCGTGTAGATCATGGAGAGGTCGTCACGGTTGCGGATGGGGTGCTTCGACGCCATCTCGATCTTGCCGCCGAGGTGCATGAGGAACGTACGGTCGGAGACCTTGCCGAGGGTCACGCCCTCGATGCCGCGCAGCTGCCCGACGATCTCCTCGGCGTGGGAGGTCGAGGAGGCGGCGATCGTCACGTCGATACGGAGCTTCTCGTGGCCGGACGCGGTGACGTCGAGGCCGGTGACCGAGCCTCCGGAGGACTCCACGGCGGTGGTGAGCTGCGAGACTGCGGTTCCGCTCGCGGGCACCTCCAGCCGGATCGTCATCGAGTAGGAGACGCTGGGCGCCGTTGCCATGGCCGACTTCCTTCTGCTTTCACCGTGTCGCTGAGCTGTGCCGTCCGATCGTCGCACCTACCCCTGAGTACGTGGTAGTCGCCCTGGATTGCGTACGTTTTGTTCCCACTAAGGGACTGAACCCGGAAGAATCTTTCCGCGATACGGAAGGCGATGGGGACTCCACGGGCAAGGAAAGAGGCCCGCGTCACGTCGTGACGCGGGCCTCCCCTGCGTTCAATGACACCGACCCGCCATGCTCGCCTCGCGGCAAGTGGTCGCTCGAAGCGACTAAGGTTGGGCCCGGGGGCTTGGATCGGGCCGGTGCCACACCAAGGCTAACAAACAGATCCCGCAAGGCCATTCCCGTACGGGGAGTTCATCTTCCGTACGAGTGGGCCGCGCTCCCGGACGGCGCAGGCGCGGCCCCCGTACGGCTCAGGCTCCGCGCCCGTACGGCTCAGTCACGGAGCAGGTCGGGCACCCCGGCCGCGTCAGGCTCGTCCCGCTCGCCCGAGACCACCGTCAGCTGCTGGGTCGCCCGGGTCAGCGCCACATACAGCACCCGCAGGCCCGCGGGGCTCTCGTCGGCGATCTCCGCGGGCGTGACGACGACCGTCGCGTCGTACTCCAGACCCTTGGCCTCCAGGCTGCCCAGCGCCACCACGCGGTCGCCGAGCCCGTCCAGCCAGCGGGCCGCCTCCTCGCGCCGGTTCATGGCGACGACCACGCCGACCGTGCCGTCGACGAGGCCGAGCAGGCGCGCCGCCTCCGCGCGGACGGTCGCCGCCAGGGAGTCGCGGACGACGGCGAAGCGCGGCTCGACACCCGTGGAGCGGACCGCCGAGGGCGCCTGGGAGCCCGGCATCGCCAGCGCGAGCACCTTGGACGCCAGATCGGCGATCTCCGCCGGGTTGCGGTAGTTGACCGTGAGCGTGAAGCGGCGGCGGGGCCGGGTGCCCAGGGCCTCGTCCCGGGCCTCGGCCGCCTCGTCCGGGTCGGACCAGGACGACTGGGCCGGGTCGCCGACCACGGTCCAGGTGGCGTGCCGGCCGCGCCGCCCGACCATCCGCCACTGCATCGGCGTCAGGTCCTGCGCCTCGTCGACGATCACGTGCGCGTACTCGACCCGCTCCCGGGCAAGCCGCTCGGCACGCTCCCGCTGGGTCTCCTCACGGACCGGCATCAGCTCCTCCAGCCCGGTGAGCTGGTCGAGCGGGTCCAGCTCGCGCCTCTTCTTCGGGCGGGCCGGCAGACCGAGGATGGCCTCCAGCTCGTCCAGCATCGCCACGTCGTGCACGGACAGCCCGTCCCGTCTCAGGGAGCGCGCGACCCTGCGCACCTCGCCGGGGTTGAGGATGCGCCGGGCCCAGCGGCCCAGCTTCCTCTCGTCTGCCATCGCGTCCAGCACGGCCCGGGGGGTCAGCTCGGGCCACCAGGCGTCCAGGAACTCCAGGAAGGAGTCCTCGTCGGAGACGTCCTCGTCGAAGGAGGAGCGCAGCTCGGCGGCCAGTTCGGGGTCGGCGTGCCGGGTCGCGGCGCCGGACTGTGCGTACAGGGCGTCCAGCAGCAGCTTGCGGGCGCGCGGCCGGAGCAGGTTCACCGGGGCGGTGCCGCTGAGGGCGTTGCGCCGGATCCGCTCCAGCTCCTCGGCCTCCAGTTCGAGGCGGCGCCCGAAGGCGACGACGCGCAGCCGGGCCGGTGCGCCGTTGCGCTCCAGGGCCCCGCGGGCGGCCTTCCTGAGCACCTTGAGCATGCGGTACGAGCCCTTGGCGCGGGCCAGGGACGGGGAGTCGTACAGCGTCGCCTCCACGCCGTCGACCAGGGAGCCGATGGCGCGGATGGCGACCTGGCCCTCCTCGCCGAGCGAGGGCAGCACGCCCTCGGTGTACGCGACCAGCAGCGGGGTGGGCGAGACGATCAGAATGCCGCCCGCGTACCGGCGCCGGTCCTGGTAGAGCAGGTACGCGGCCCGGTGCAGGGCAACGGCCGTCTTGCCGGTGCCGGGGCCGCCCTCGACGTAGGTCACGGAGGCGGCGGGGGCGCGGATCACGAGGTCCTGCTCGGCCTGGATGGACGCCACGATGTCCCGCATGGTGTGGGTGCGGGCCTGGCCGAGGGCCGCCATCAGGGCGCCGTCGCCGATCACCGGCAGCTCGTGGCCGTCGAGGGTCACCTTCAGCTCGGGGCGCATCAGGTCGTCCTCGACACCGAGCACCCGGCGGCCCTTGGAGCGGATGACCCGGCGGCGCACGACCCGCCCGGGGTCGACCGGGGTGGACCGGTAGAAGGGGGCGGCGGCCGGTGCCCGCCAGTCGATGACCAGGGGCGCGTACTCCTCGTCGAGGACGCCGAGACGGCCGATGTACAGGGTCTCGGCGATGTCGGCGGTGTTGTCGGGGCGCACCGCGCCCTCGGCGGGCTCGACGGCCGTGTACGCGCCGTCCGGTCCCTTCTTGCCGTCCTTGCCGAGCAGCAGGTCGATCCGGCCGAAGAGGAAGTCCTCGAACTCGTTGTTGAGCCGGTTGAGGTGGATGCCCGCCCGGAACACCTGGGCGTCCCGCTCGGCCAGCGCGCCGGGCGTGCCGACGTGGCCGCGCTGAGCGGCGTCGTTCATCAGGAACTCCGCCTCGTGGATCTTCTCCTCGAGACGCCGGTACACCCGGTCCAGGTGTTCCTGTTCGGCGTTGATCTCCTGGTCGCGGACCGAGTCGTGCGCGGACTTGCCGGCCGGACCGAGCGCCGTTTCCTGTTGAACCTGAGCGGCCACCGGGCCCCCTTCTGACGTGCTGGGCAGCCGTCCACCGTACGCGAAAGGGGCCCGCAGAGGCTACGGACCTGCTGCGGACCCCTTGCGCACGTCGGCCCGCGGCGTGCTCGACCGTACGCCGCGGGAGATGCTCAGGCAGATGCGCGAACGCCTACGCGTTCACCTCCACCAGCCGCTTTCCGTCGAACGTCATGACCTCGAAGTGGTCGATCTGGTTCGGCGTGAAGGCGGCACCACCGTGCACGTACAGCGGCTTCATAGCCTCCTGGGACTTGGCGTTCATGATGCCGTAGCCCCGCTCGGGGACGGACCAGGACGTGACCGTCTCGCGCTCGCCGTTCTTGCCGACCGCGATCAGGGAGCACTTGAGCGGACCCGTGACGTTCTTCAGCTGAAGCACGGCGTGGGTGCCCCAGTCCCTGGGCTCCAGCGCGACCACGGCGTTGACCTTGGTGCTGGGGTCGGTCGCCGCGTGCTTGTCCTTCATGACCTGGAAGGCCTGCTGGGCGGGGCCCATGGCCATCGGGTCCTGGGCGGTGCCGCTGTCTCCGCCGTTCACCGCCATCACGGTGAGCGGGCCGCCGATGATCAGCGCGGCCGCGGCCGCCACGAGGTAGAAACCGCGGCGGCGCTTCTGGGCGCGCCGCTCGGACACCTCGTCGACCAGCCGCTCCACCAGCCGTGGACTGGGCTTCGCGGACAGGGACTCCCCGATGGCGGGGCTGCCCTGACTGCCGGGCAGGTCCGCGAGTGCGGCCAGCATCGGCTCCATGCCCGCGAGCTCGTCCAGCTGCTGGGCGCACCAGTCGCAGGTGGCGAGATGGGCCTCGAAGGCCGTCGCCTCGGCGTCGTCCAGTATCCCGAGGGCGTAGGCACCTACGGTCTCGTGGATGTCGCCCTCTCCCTGTGGACCTTGGGGACCTCTTACGGCCCCTGGGCCGCCGGTGCCGAACCCCCCGTACAGGTTGCTCATGCCGTCACCCCCCGCTCCTCCAGTGCCAGCTTCATGGAACGCAGGGCGTAGAAGACCCTGGAGCGCACCGTTCCACTGGGGATGCCGAGCGTTTCGGCCGCCTCATTGACCGTACGCCCTTTGAAGTACGTTTCGACCAGGACCTCCCTGTGTGCCGGGGTCAGGTCGTCCAGCGCGTCCGACAGTGTCATCAGCCACAACGCCTTGTCGATCTCGTCCTCCGCGGGGATGACCTCCAGCGGCGACGGGTCGACCTCCTGCGGCCGGGCCTGCCGGCTGCGGTGTCCGTCGATGACGATGCGCCGGGCGACCGTCACCAGCCAGGGGCGTACCGAACCGGTCGCTCGATTGAGCTGGCCGGCGTTCTTCCAGGCACGGATGAGTGTCTCCTGCACGACGTCCTCGGCTCGCTGCCGGTCGCCCGCGACCAGCCGGAGCACATAGGCGAGCAGGGGTCCTGCGTGTTCCCTGTACAGGGCGCGCATCAACTCCTCGTCCGGCTCGGTCGAGGAAGACGCCGAGGACGAGGTCATGCGATGTCGGGCCCTTGGCCTTCGTTCATCAGCCACGGCGGAATCCTTGCGCACGCCTACCTCCGGTGTCCGGGGGTTCCCCCAGTCGGTCGCTCATATCCGGGTACGCAGACAGAGGCCTCCGTGTTCAAAGTGACAGGGAAAATTTCTTGGACGAGGTGTGAGGAGCCCTGTTTGCGGGCACCCATTTCTCCCCCAACTGGACATACGGTCGCCACGCCCAGGAGACCCAGGTCACAGCACGCGGAAGCTTCACTCCCGAGTAACGTCCGCCCACCCTGTGAAAATTTGGCTTGACTTTGATGGAGGAATTGTCGAGGTCGGCCGTTTCAACGGTCACTTTCAGCCACTGTTTGCGGTGAGTCGCCCGTTTTCCACGAGTTCTGCGAATCCCCCCATTTACCGCCGAGAACCCGCTTTCGGCCCGCGCTTCTCGACCGTGCCGCTATGCCCGCTACGCCCGCGCGAGAGCGGCCCGGCGGCGATGGCGGGCCACCCGCTCGCGGTTGCCGCAGACCTCACTGGAGCACCAACGGCGGCGCCGGCCACGGGAGGTGTCCAGGTAGACGATGGGGCAGTTGTCCCCCTCGCACTGCCGCAGGCTCGCCCGGGCCCCGGGATCCGTCAGCAGCTCGATCGCCTCCCGGGCCACCACGGCGAGCAGTTCCTCGGGACCCGGCAGCGCGCGCAGCCGCCGCACCAGCACGCCGCCCTCCGCGCGGACCGCGCACAGCACGGGCGGCGCCTGCCGCGCCACGGCGTTCACCCGCGCCAACGCCCCTTCCGCGGGCTGCCCGTCCAGTTCCCCGCGCACCAACACACCGAGGTGGAGCCGCAGTTCCCGGAAGTCCCTCAGCCATCCCCCGTCCACCCCCACGAGCGGGGTGCCCACGGGCACCAGCCCGGCACCGGCGATCCAGGCCCGCAACCTCTCGACCGAGTCGAGCCGTTCCTCGGGATGCGTGGTCGTCAGCAGATCCAGACAGATCCGCCCGGAGTCGAACCGCAGCTCGTACGGGGCCGTGGCCGTGCCGGATGCCATGTGCCTGTCACCGCCTTGGAGCCGCCGCCGCGAGCGACGGCCGGTGAGGTCCGCCAGGGGGCGCGTCCGCGCGGGAGCGCCCAGGGTTCGTACCCTCGTTCGTACCCCCAACAGTGCCCGCCCGCACCTGCCCCGGGAAGGCTCCTGGCGTCGATGCGGCTCAGGTCCGGGTGAACGGTTCGGCCGGTGACGCCGCCGGGAAGCCGGCGCTCTGCGGTGCCGTGATGCGCTGGATCACACAGAACCGTGCGGTCGGGCCCGGGCGGGCCCTTCCTCCTCGGACTCGCTCACGGTTCGGCGTACTTGGAGTCCGCCGCCGGGTCCAGCGCCAGGCGGTAGCCGCGTTTGACCACTGTCTGGATCAGCTTCGGGGAGCCCAGGGCCGTGCGCAGCCGGGCCATCGCCGTCTCCACCGCGTGCTCGTCGCTTCCGGAACCCGGCAGGGCCCGGAGCAGGTCGGGCCGGGAGACCACCCAGCCGGGGCGCCGGGACAGCGCGCGCAACAAGGCCATCCCGGCGGGGGGTACGGGCCGCAGCGATCCGTCCACCAGCACGGCGTGGCCGCGGATCTCCATCTGGTGACCGGCGACGGGCAACGTACGGGAGTGGGCGGGCAGTTCACGGCACAGCAGTTGGACGAGCGGGCCGAGCCGGAAGCGTTCGGGCTGGACCGTGTCCACGCCGTGGGCCTGGAGCGGCAGCCCGGTGACGGGTCCGACGCAGGCGGGCAGCACATCGTGGTGGAGCGCGGCCAGCAGCCCGGGCAGCAGCCCCCGTTCCTCGGCGCGGGAGAGCACGGACGCGGCGGCGGGCGCGCTGGTGAAGGTGAGGGCGTCCAGGCCGCGGGCGACGGCCGCGTCCAGCAGCCGGTCCAGCGGCGCGATGTCCTCCGGCGGCATCCACCGGTACACGGGCACCCCGACGACGTCGGCGCCCCCGGCGCGCAGCGCCTCCACGAAGCCGGGCAGCGGCTCGCCGTGCAGCTGGACGGCGACCCGGCGGCCCTCGACGCCCTCCTCCAGAAGCCGGTCGAGCACCTCGGCCAGGGACTCGGAGGTGGGCGACCACTCCTCGGTCAGCCCGGCCGCCCTGATCGCGCCCTTCACCTTGGGGCCGCGCGCGAGCAGCCGCACCCCGCGCAGCCCGCTCACCAGCGCCTCGCCGAGCCCCCAGCCGTCGGCGGCCTCGATCCAGCCACGGAAGCCGATCGCGGTGGTGGCCACCACGAGGTCCGGCGGCCGGCCGATCAACTCCTTGGTGGTCGAAAGCAGTTCACCGTCGTCGGAGAGCGGCACGATCCGCAGGGCGGGTCCGTACAACACGTTCGCGCCGCGTCGCTGGAGCAGAGCGCCCAGCTCGTCGGCCCGCCGCGCGGCCGTCACACCCACGGTGAAACCCGCGAGCGGGCCGTGTTCTGGTCGCTGCTGTTCGTCGTACATCGCTCTCGTCCCGCACTAAAGTCGGCATACCGGTCGTACGCGCCGTACCTCTGTGCCGGTCGAGCCTGTCAACGGCGCATGACAGGCTCGGTTCGGCTTCATGTCACCGGTGTTACGTCACACCTCCGCATAGCCGAGCCGGTGCTTCGCCTCCGACGCGGCGGCTTCGGCGCTGGTCCGGCCGGCCGGGCGGCGGAGGTATACGGCCCAGGTGACCACGAACGCCACGCCGTAGAAGGCGAGGAAGGCGACGCAGGCGCCCGTGCCGGAGCCGTAGGAGAGGAAGGACTGCCGGAAGGCGAGGTTGATGCCGACGCCGCCGAGCGCGCCCACCGCGCCGATGAGCCCCATGGCGGCCCCGGACAGCCGACGCCCGTACACCGCGGCCTCCTCGCCGCTCAGCCCCTTCGTGAGGGCCTTGGCCTGGAAGATCCCCGGGATCATCTTGTACGTCGACCCGTTGCCGAGCCCGCTGAGCACGAACAGCACCACGAACGCGGTCACGAACAGCGGCAGCGACTTCTGCGTCCCGGCGACGACCAGGACCGCGGTCGCGCCGGCCATGGCGACGAAGTTCCACAGGGTGATCCTCGCACCGCCGTAGCGGTCGGCCAGCCATCCGCCGACGGGACGGATGAGGGAGCCGAGGAGCGGGCCGACGAAGGTGAGGTACGCCGCCTGGAGCGGGGTCCGCCCGAACTGGCTCTGCAGCACCTGCCCGAAGGCGAAGCTGTAGCCGATGAAGGAGCCGAAGGTGCCGACGTAGAGGAAGGCCATGATCCAGGTGTGGGCCTCCTTGGCGGCGTCCTTCGCGGCGCCGGTGTCGTTCCTGACGGACGCGATGTTGTCCATGAAGAGCGCGGCGAGGACGGCGGCGACGACGATGAGCGGGATGTAGAGGGCGAGCAGCACCCGGGGCCCGCCGTGCGCCCCGATGACGGCGAGGGTCACGAGCTGGATGACGGGCACGCCGATGTTGCCACCGCCGGCGTTGATCCCGAGGGCCCAGCCCTTCCTCCGTAGCGGGAAGAAGGCGTTGATGTTGGTCATGGAGGAGGCGAAGTTGCCGCCGCCGATCCCGGCGAGCAGTCCCACCCACAGGAAGGTGGAGAAGGACGTGCCCGGTTTCATGACCACGAACGCGGCGATCGTCGGGACGAGCAGGGAACAGGCCGAGACGATCGTCCAGTTCCGCCCGCCGAAGAGGGCCACGGCGAAGGTGTAGGGCACCCGGACGACCGCCCCGACGAGCGTGACCACCGAGGTGAGCAGGAACTTGTCGGCGGGGGTGAGGCCGTACTCGGGGCCCATGAACAGGACGAGCACGGACCACAGGGTCCACACCGAGAACCCGATGTGCTCGGAGAGGACGGAGAAGGCGAGGTTGCGCCGGGCCACTCGCCGGCCGGTCGTCCGCCAGAAGGTCTCGTCCTCCGGATCCCAGTGCTCGATCCAGCGGCCTCCCCTGCTCGGGGTGGGGGCTGTGCTCGGGGCTGTCATGACGCCTCCACGGTTCTCCGGTGCCCGGGTGTCGTGCGTCCTGAAGGTAGGAAGACAGCGTTTCCGCACTGTGCCCGAGAGTGACCGCGAGGGAACGTTGCTCTCACGGGACGGGGAACGGCGCGGTGAGGGGCCTGCCGCGCGCCGTCACCGCCGGGCACGCCGGGCGAACTATGGCGCGCCCGGGGCGCACTACCTCGCGGCCCGCCCCGGTCGGGTCTCCATGACCTCCGCGTCGGCGGCGGGGAGCCAGGCCCCGGGGAGCCGCCGCAGCCACCCCTCGGCGGCACCGGCCTCGGCCGCCGCCCGGCGCAGCGCGTCGATCCCGGGGTGGACCGTGTCCTTGCGCCACACCAGCGACACGGGGGACAGCGGCACCGGGTCGACCAGCGGTCGCAGGACCGTGCGCGGCATGGGCGGAAAGTCCGTCACCGCCAGGATCGGGTGCCCCCGCTTCGCCATGATCCGCTGGAACTCGTCCTTCCCGACGGCCAGCGGGGCGGGCGGTGCGATGTCGATGCCCCGGTCCTCGAACAGGCGGCGCGCGAGGTCGGTCCACTCCGGTGTCCGGGGGTTCCCGGCTCCCGCGTAGACGGTCTCCCCGGCCAGTGCGGACAGCGGGACCTCGGCCAGGGGGGCCAGCCGGTGGCCCTCGGGCAGGATGATCGCCATCCGCTCGTAGCGCACGGGCTGCTGTTCGAGCCGTGCCCGGACCGCCGGGTCCAGCCCGGCGAACCGCCCGAACGACGCGTCGAGGCGCCCGGCGAGGATCTCACCGGCGGCCCCCGTCAGGCCACTCTCGAAACGCGTCATCAGCTCGACGTCCGGGACCAGTTCACGGGCCCGGTCGAGGACCCGTACGCCGATCAGCCCCGGGCTGTTGACGTCCACCAGCAGGGGCCGGTCGGCCTCGCCGTCCCGCCCGAACGCGGCGAGCAGCGCGGTATGTGCCTCCAACACCCTGCGCGCGTACGGCAGCAGGCGGGTGCCGTCCGGGGTCAGGGACACCTGCCGGGTGGTGCGGACGAACAGCTCGGCGCCCAACTCCCGTTCCAGCCGCCGGATGTCGCGGCTGAGCGCCTGCTGGGCGACATACAGACGGGTCGCGGCGCGGGTGAAGTGCAGTTCCTCGGCGACGGCGAGAAAGGCGCGCAGCAGGCGAGGGTCGACGGTGGCAGCGGGCATCCGCAGAACCTACAACCCAGGTGCGTGAATGGCCACGGAGTAAGTGTTGGACCGCAGGTCAGGGGCCGGGCGACGGTGGTTGCATGCCTCAACCGTCGCCCACCCTCGCCGCCCGGCCCGGCAACCCCTACCGCCGTCTGTTCACCGTGCCCGGCGCGCGCGCCTTCACGATCGGGAACCTCATAGCCCGGCTTCCCATCGGTATGTTCAGCGTCAGCACGGTCATCATGATCGCGGGTGCCCGGGGCTCGTACGCCCTCGCCGGCGCCGTCACCGCGACCGGCCTCGCGGCGACGGCCGTGGCCGGCCCCTGGGTGGCGCGGCTGATCGACCGCCACGGCCAGGCGCGGATCGCGGTGCCCGCGACCGCGTTCGCCCTGCTCGGCGGTCTGGCCCTGCTGCTCTGCCTGCACTACGACGCCCCGGGCTGGGCCCTGTGCGCCGCCTACTCCGCCACCGCCACGACCCCCAATATCGGCGGTCTGTCGCGCGCCCGCTGGGCCCACCTCCTCCGTGACGACCCGGACGCCCTGCACACCGCGAACTCCTTCGAACAAGCGGCGGACGAGCTGTGCTTCATGCTCGGTCCGGTGCTCGCCGTCCTCCTGTGCACCCGGCTCTTCCCGGAGGCCGGGACCCTGATCGGCGGGATCCTGCTGCTCACGGGCATGCTGGTGTTCACGGCACAGCGCGCCACGGAACCGCCCCCGAGCCGGGGTGCCCGCACCGCGGCCCCGTTCCGCGCGCCCGGGATGCCCCCGCTGCTCCTCGGTCTGCTCGCCACCGGAGTGGTGTTCGGCTCGATGGAGGTGGTGACCATCGCGTTCGCCGACGCGCACGGCCACAAGGCGGTCGCCGGACCGGTCCTGGCGCTCCAGGCCGCCGGATCGTGCGCGGCCGGTCTGCTCTACGGCACCCTGCGCCCCGCGGGCCCTCCCGAACGCCGCTATCTGTGGTGCCTGGCGCTGATGGCGGCCCTGATGTCCCTCCCCCTGCTCGCGGCCCGCACCAGCGGTTCCCTCGCCGCCCTGGCCCCTGCCCTGCTCCTCGCGGGCATGGCCACCGCGCCCACGATGGTCACGGCGATGACCCTGGTCCAACGCCGCACACCACCGGGCCGCCTGAACGAGGGCATGACCCTCGCGGTGATGGCCCTGCTGGGCGGCGTGGCCTGCGGCTCCGCTACGGGTGGCTGGGCGGTGGAACACCTCTCGCCGGCGACGGGCTTCACGGTGCCCAGCGCGGCGGCGATCGTGGCCCTGCTGATCGCGGCGGGTCACAGATACGCGGTGCGCACGCCATGAACGACCTGTCCGCCATCGCGTCACGCCGACTCGTCAGGGCTGAGGGCCTGCCGACGGCCTGGTTCGAGTCAAGGGCAGCTGCGCCGTAACCCTCGGTGGTGCACCTTGACGCGTATGGCTTGCCTTGCGCAGGCACCGCGGTGCACTTTAGAAAGCCCCCGCCACGGCGGGCTTCCGTGACAGGGGCTTACAGCTCGCCAGGAGCCTTGTCGGAGGCCCCCACTGTGTATAGGGGCCTCCGGCTACCTGGCGAACCACCAGAGCATCCACCTCCTCACACGCTTCGCCGGCTGCTCCGCCAAGATCCGGAGCAGCCGGTCGGCGAGAGTCGGTTTCGGCCTGGCATGACGGCCCACCGGCGCGCCTCCCTTTTCCATCGGGAGACGGCTTTCCTGATGCCCGCAACGGGCTCTACCCCAGCCCCCAACTCCGTCCGAGTCGGTACGCGGCGCACAGGTTCACGTCGAGGAGATAGGGACCGGCCGTCCCGCACTGTTCGGTTCCGGTGCCCGGGTCGACGGGCTGGCCGTGTCCCATGCCGGTGACGGAGTACGTCTCGACGACGGGGTTTCCCCCCGCGTCCTTGAAGACCTGGTGCGGATACCCGGCGACGGTGTCGCTGACGTCGGCGGTCTGGTCCGCGCCGTGCACATCGGTCCACTGCTTCATCAGGTCGGTCATGTCGACGGGGTTCACGGTGTAGTCGGCCGTGCCCTGGAAGACGGTCAGGGTCGGCCACGGGCCGCCGTACCCGGGCCGGGCCGCCCGCACCCGGTCGCCCCACTGCTCCGGGGTCTGGGCGGCGCCTACGTACATGCAGACGTACGGCGATCCGGCGGCCTGCGCGCACCCGTACGGCAGTCCGGCGACGACCCCGCCGGCCGCGAACTTCTCGGGATAGGCGGCCATCATCACGGCGGTCATGCCACCGCCGGCCGACAGCCCGGTGACATACACACGCGCCGAGTCGCCCGACACGTCGGCGAGCTGGCGGTCGACCATCTGCGCGATGCTGGCGGCCTCGCCCCGGCCGCGCTCGATGTCACCGCTCTGGAACCAGTCGAAGCAGTCGGAGAGGTTGTTGGCGGTCTGCTGCTGCGGCAGCACCACGGAGAAGTCCCAGCGGTCGGCGAGCTGGATCCATCCGCTGCCGGTGCCGTAACCCGCGGCGTCCTGGGTGCACCCGTGCAGCGCGACGACGACGGGGCGCCCGGCGGGGAGCCCGGCCGGGACGTACCGGAACATGCGCAGGGCTCCGGGGTTGGTCCCGAAACCGGTCACCTCCTGGAGGGAGGCGGCAGCGGCTCGGCCCGGGGTGAGGAAGGCGGCGAGGAGGGCGACCAGGAGTGTCGCGAGGACGGTGACGCGGCTTCGGGCCGCGACTCTGGTGTGTGTCATGCGGAGGCACGGTAGGACCGGCCTCCCGCCCCCGATATGGGGTGCCGGCCCACAACAAGGGCGTCGACCATGGGGGTCTATCGGGGGGTCTATGCAGCCGGACGGGGAAACGACAAAGGCCCCGCTGCTCGAAAGCAGCGAGGCCTTGCCTACATGGGGGTAAGTGGAGATGGCGGGAATCGAACCCGCGTCCAACGGTGCGGAATCAGGGCTTCTCCGTGTGCAGTTCGCTTCGCTTTTCTCGGCCCCGGAGATCACGCGAACAAGTCTCCGACGGGCTCAGTCACTGTTGGATTTCCCTCTTCACCCCGTGACCGGGATCAAGGTTTAGTCCCCTAGCTGATGCCAGGATCCGGGTCGGGAACAGCCCCGGGCTGACACTTCGCAAGTCGCTACTTAGGCAGCGAGGGCGAAGGAATCGCGCTTGGTGTTGGCGATTATTGTTTTCGGCCTGTGGTTTACGAGATCATGGCCGCTTCCTCGACACGCTTCCCCTGCTTCGACAGCCGCTGTCGAAACCGATCATCCCCATGTTGATTTTTCAATGCTCACACCGGCATGCGGTGCAGGCAGCATCGTACGTGACCAACGTGCCTCGGTGCCAGCGTATTCCCGGCGGTCATCCCGTCGTGGTACCTGGTTCAACGGTGCCGGGCGCCGGATTGTTCCGGTCCGGGCGGTTCAGGCCCGCTGCCGGCGCCGTACCGCCGACATCGCACGGTCGGCCTCGCGGCGGTCCTGCTTCTCGCGGAGCGTCTGCCGTTTGTCGTACTCCTTCTTACCCCTCGCCAGCGCGATCTCGATCTTGGCCCGGCCGTCCTTGAAGTACAGGGCGAGGGGCACGATCGTGTGACCCGTCTCCTGGGACTTGGACTCCAGCTTGTCGATCTCGACCCGGTGCAGCAGCAGCTTCCGCTTGCGGCGCGCGCTGTGGTTCGTCCAGGTGCCCTGGCTGTACTCCGGGACATGGACGTTGTGCAGCCACGCCTCGTGCGCGTCCAGCTGCACGAAGCCGTCGACCAGCGAGGCCCGCCCCTGGCGCAGCGACTTGACCTCGGTCCCGGTCAGGACGAGGCCGGCCTCGTACGTGTCGAGGATGTGGTAGTCGTGCCGCGCCTTCTTGTTCTGCGCGATCAGCTTGCGCCCTTTTTCCTTTGCCATAGTGCCGTCCATTTTCGCACTACAGGGGGGTGTGAAGGGAAGCCGATTACGGAGGGTGCCGAGCGTCGCTACGAAGCGTCGCCCAGGCCGCTGAGCACCGTCTCGGCCCGTTCGAGCACCTCGTCCCCGGCCTCCAGGTCCGGGGTGATGCCCCGGCCGTCGACCTTGTGGCCCGCAGGGGTGCGGTAGTGCCCGACCGTCAGCTCCGCCACGGAGCCGTCCGGCAGTCGGCTCGGCATCTGGATCGAGCCCTTGCCGAAGGTGCGGGTGCCCACGACGACCGCGCGACCGCGGTCCTGGAGGGCGCCGGTGAGCAGCTCGGCCGCGCTCATCGTGCCGCCGTCGACGAGCGCGACCAGGGGTCTGGTGGTGTCACCGCCCGGTTCGGCGTGCAGGGCCCGCTGGTCGCCGTGGACGTCGTACGTCGCCACGAGTCCGCCGTCGAGGAAGGCGGAGGCGGCGGTGACGGCCTCGGTGACCAGACCGCCGGAGTTGCCGCGCAGGTCGAGGACGATCCCGCCGCCCGCCGGGGCGTGGTCGACGGCGTTGCGCACGAGGTCGCCGGAGCCCTTGGTGAAGGACGCGATCCTGATCAGGGTGACGCCCCCGGCGAGCCGGCGCACGGTCACCGATTCGGTGGACAGCCGGGCGCGGCGCAGTTCCTCGCTCCACGTGCGCGTGCCGCGCTCCAGGCCGAGTCTGACCCGGGTGCCGGCGGCCGCGTCGTCGGTGCCGTCGGAGTCGCCGCGGAGTAAGGAGACGACCTCGGTGACGGGCCTGCCGTCGACGTCCTCGCCGTCGACGCTGCGCAGCCGGTCGCCGCCGCGGATCCCGGCGGCAGCCGCGGGCGAGCCGGGCTGTACGTCGGTCACCTCGATCCGGCCGTCGCGCTCGCGCCGGGCCGACAGTCCGACGCCCGTGTACTGGCCGTCGAGGGCCTCCTGGAACTCCTGGTACTCGCCCTGGGAGTAGACGGCGCTCCAGCGGTCGCCGCTGCGGCTGACGGCGCGCTCGGCGGCCTCCATGGGGGACTTGCCGTCGGCCATGGCCCGTTCGGCCGCCTCGGTGACGGCGTCGCTGTGCCCCGCGGGGATCGCGGCCTCGGCGTCGGGGGTCTTCCGGACGGTCTCGCCGAACGAGCCCGTCGCGGCGCCGGCCACGAGGACACTCGCGAAGACCAACGTCAGAGCCGCCCCGTGGCGAACGCGGCGGGGCTGACAGAACAGGTCACGGGCGGACATGCGGGTGAGTCTAGGACAACGCAAAGGGCCGCACGGACGGTTGCCCGTACGGCCCTGTTGGCGTGCGTCACACCTTCAGGTACTTGCGCAACGCGAAGAACGCAGCCAGCGCCGGCATCACAAGGCTGGTGGCGAGTATCAGGGGGAGCTTGGTCAGGACGGCGTCCCAGCCGATGAAGTTGATGAGATTCAGCTTGTGGGACAGGTCCAGGCCGTGGTCGATGATGAAGTAGCGCGCGACCAGGAGGAACCCGCACGCCAGCGTGCCGCCGATGAGCCCGGCGACCGCGGCCTCCATGATGAACGGCGCCTGGATGTAGAAACCGGAGGCGCCGACCAGGCGCATGATGCCGGTCTCACGACGACGGCTGAACGCGGAGACACGCACCGTGTTGACGATCAGCATCAGCGCGACGACCAGCATCATCGCCATCACCGCCCGGGCGGCCCAGTTCATGCCGTTCAGCAGGCCGAAGAGGTTGTCGAGGATGCCCTTCTGGTCCTGCACCGACTGCACGCCGTCGCGGCCGTTGAAGGCGCTCGCGATGACCTGGTACTGCTCGGGGTTCTTCAGCTTGATGCGGTACGACTCCTGCATCTGGTCCGGGGTCAGCGAACTGGCCAGCGGGGAGTCGCCGAACTGCTCCTTGTAGTGCTTGTAGGCCTCGTCCTGGGACTCGTAGGTCACCTTCTGGACCACGGTCGTCATCTTGTCGAGGTCGGTGAGGATCTGCTTCTTCTGCTCATCGGTGACCGCGCCCTTGGAGCAGTTGGGGTCGGACTCCGCGTCGCTCTTGTTGCACAGGAAGATCGAGACGTTGACCTTGTCGTACCAGTAGCCCTTCATCTGGGTCACCTGGTCGCTCATGAGGAGTGAGCCACCGAAGAGGGCCAGGGAGAGGGCGACCGAGACGATCACCGCGAAGGTCATCGTCAGATTGCGGCGGAGACCGACACCGATCTCCGACAGAACGAACTGGGCGCGCATGGCGTCTGCTCAAGCCTTTCCGTGGAACTCAGTGCTGGTAGCCGTAGACGCCGCGCGCCTGGTCGCGGACGAGACGGCCCTTCTCCAGCTCGATGACGCGCTTGCGCATCTGGTCCACGATGTTCTGGTCGTGGGTCGCCATCACCACGGTCGTGCCCGTCCGGTTGATCCGGTCGAGCAGCTTCATGATGCCGACGGAGGTCTGCGGGTCGAGGTTGCCGGTGGGCTCGTCGCAGATGAGCAGCTTGGGCCGGTTGACGAAGGCGCGCGCGATGGCCACGCGCTGCTGCTCACCACCGGACAGTTCGCCGGGCATCCGGTCCTCCTTGCCGCCGAGCCCGACGAGGTCGAGCACCTGGGGCACGGACTTGCGGATCTCGCCGCGCGACTTGCCGATCACCTCCTGCGCGAAGGCCACGTTCTCGGCGACCGTCTTGTTCGGCAGAAGGCGGAAGTCCTGGAACACCGTCCCCAGCTGGCGCCGGATCTGCGGCACCTTCCAGTTGGAGACGCGGGCGAGGTCCTTGCCCAGAACGTGCACCTGTCCGGTGCTGCACCGCTCCTCGCGGAGGATCAGCCGAAGGAAGGTGGACTTTCCGGAGCCGGAGGACCCCACGAGGAAGACGAACTCGCCCTTCTCCACCTCCAGGGAGACATCCCGGAGGGCAGGGTGGTTCTGCTTGGGGTAGACCTTGGAGACATTGTCGAATCGGATCACGGATGCACCACGGGCCGTTGGGGGTAGGTGAGCGTGACCATACGCGAACCCGGTGCGCGAGCGCAGTCGCCGGGAGGGGTTGCAGAAGAGTTGCGCGTTTTGTCCCTTCCGCTTGAGCGCCTTGCCGCCCCTGCCGCCGGAGGCTTGACCGGCGGACCCCGCGCAGCGACTCGCGGAACCTGGCACAGTGGAGGGGGAACGGTTGCGTTCCCGGAAACGTTGTGTACGTGAAAGCGGCACAAGGAGGGCGAGGCGCATGACGTACGACCGATTGGTGTGCGCGAACTGCGCGGCGCCCGTGAATGAGGGTCGCTGCCCCGTCTGCCGGGCGAGCCGTGAGCGGCTCCAGCAGGAAAGCCCCTGGTCGGGGCTGAATCCGGCGGCACTGATCGCGCTCCTGGCCGTGCTGATCGCGGCCGTGGCGCTGCTGGCGCACCAGACGGCGTAGCGCACGACGCGGCCCGGGACGGCCGCACGGCGCGCGGGCAGGCGCACAGGGTCGGCGCGCGCGGCACACCGGAGTGCGTCACGGGGTCGGGAGACAACGGTCACACCGGCGCGGACGCGCGTACACGGACGTACGACGTACGAGGAAGGGCCCGGGACGGATGACGTCCCGGGCCCTTCTCACGTGTTTCCCGCCGTTCTCACACTCTTGGAGGGAGTGGAGCGGGCAGGCGCCTCAGGAGCCGGGAGCCCGCGGATCGGGCATCCGTGGCTCGGATGCCCGCCGATCGGGGCCCCGGCCCCCTCATGGCGTCACGGTGTGCGTCAGGCGGCGGCCTGGCCGCGGCCGCTCATGAGGCGCGGCAGCACACGGAAGCCGATGCCGCCGGCGATCATCGTGGCGGCGCCGACGAGCAGGAACGCGGTCTGACCCGCACCCGTCTCGGCCAGCTGCTTGCCGCCGCCCTGGGCGGAGGTGTCGGACTTCGCGGAGTCGGCACCGGTGTCGGTCAGGCCGGAGGAACCCTTGCCCTGCTCGACCGGGCCGCTGCCGCCGTCGGGGTTGGTGTTGTCGCCGCCACCGTTCCCGTTGCCGTTCCCATTGCCGTTCCCGTTGCCGTGCGTCGGGTTGTCCGTCGGCTCGGTCGGGTTGTCAGTGGGCTGGGTCGGGTCGTCGGTCGGGGTGCTCGTGGTGGGCGTCCCGGGGTCGGTCGGCGTGCCCGGGTCGGTGGGCGTGCCCGGGTCCGTCGGCGTGCCCGGGTCGGTCGGGGTGCCCGGGTCCGTCGGGATCCCGGTGTCGGTGGGTGTCGGGTCGTCGCCGTCGACAGCGACGTTGACAGCCAGGCCGTCGCCGCCTGCGTTCACGCCGAAGCCGACACCGGCTGCCGAGGCGGCACCCGCTGCGGTCAACGACGCACCCGCGGCGATCACGGCGCCTGCGGCTATCCGCGCCAGGCGGATCCGCGTCTTCTTGGTCATCTCGCTGCTACCCCCAGTAGCTGATCGTCAATGGAGCAGCGCACGGGGCCACGGCGTCGGGGACGACTGTGCTGAGCCCCCCGGTTCACATGCGCCCCTTGAATACGCATGCCGCCCGTTACCCTTCCGACTTTTCAAAGCAACGTCAAGGTCGTTGCGCACGCGATGTCCAGTAAGACGTCTTTTGCGGGAGTGGTTGAGTTGTAAGTGTGATGCAAAACCCAGACATCGAGCGATAGAAAAGGCAACTGCCCCCTGCTCGGGGGCAGTTGCCTTGTCGACAAAGCGCCGCTTCCCGCAGCGGTGTCGCCGCGCGCCGCCGGGGCTACTTCTCCTGCTGCTTGCGCCAGCGAATACCGGCCTCGATGAACCCGTCGATCTCACCGTTGAACACGGCCTCGGGGTTGCCCATCTCGTAGTTGGTGCGCAGGTCCTTGACCATCTGGTACGGGTGCAGGACGTACGAACGCATCTGGTTGCCCCAGGAGTTGCCGCCGTCGCCCTTGAGGGCGTCCATCTTGGCCTGCTCCTCCTGCCGGCGCCGCTCGAGGAGCTTGGCCTGCAGGACGTTCATCGCGGAGGCGCGGTTCTGGATCTGGGACCGCTCGTTCTGGCAGGTGACCACGATGCCGGTGGGCAGATGGGTGATCCGCACGGCGGAGTCGGTCGTGTTGACGCCCTGGCCGCCGGGGCCGGAGGAGCGGAACACGTCGACCCGGAGGTCGGACTCGTCGATCTCTACGTGGTCGGACTGCTCGACGACCGGAAGGACCTCGACACCGGCGAAGGAGGTCTGCCGGCGGCCCTGGTTGTCGAAGGGGGAGATACGGACCAGCCGGTGGGTGCCCTGCTCGACGGAGAGGGTGCCGTAGGCGTACGGCGCCTGGACGGCGAGGGTCGTGGACTTGATCCCCGCCTCTTCCGCGTACGACGTCTCGTAGATCTCCGTCTTGTACCCGTGCCGCTCCGCCCAGCGCAGGTACATGCGCTGGAGCCGCTCGGCGAAGTCGGCGGCGTCGACGCCGCCGGCCTCGGCGCGGATGTTGACGAGCGCCTCCCGGGCGTCGTACTCACCGCTCAGGAGCGTCCGGACCTCCATCTCGTCCAGCGCCCTGCGGACGTCGGTGAGCTCGGCCTCGGCCTCGGCCCGGGCGTCCGCGTCGGCCTCGGCCTCGGCGAGCTCGAAGAGCACACCGAGGTCGTCGATCCGGCCGCGCAGGGCCTCGGCCTTCCGCACCTCGGCCTGGAGGTGGGAGAGCTTGCTGGTGATCTTCTGCGCCTCGTCCGGGTTGTCCCAGAGGGACGGCTCGGCCGCCTGCTCCTCGAGCACGGCGATGTCTGCCCTCATCTTTTCGAGGTCCAGAACGGCCTCGATCGACTCCATGGTCGAGGAGAGGGACTTGAGCTCTTCGGATACATCGACGACTGCCACGCATCCAGCGTAACGGCTCCGCCGAGAAGCCAGTGCCCGGTCACCGCCGGTTCACGGGGGCGCCGTGCGGTGGCCGGGGCTCAGGGGGATGCCGGGGCCGAGTTCTTCGTGTCCGAGGGGCCCGCGCCGTCGTCTCCCGAGGTGGCCAGCCAGGTGCCGATCCCGACCGCCGCCAGCAGGGCCGCCGTCGCCGCGCCCAGCACGATCCGGCGCCGGCGGGTCTGCGCGCGGTGGCGGGCCGAGCCCGGGCGGGGGGCTCCGGTGGCCCGGGGTGCGCGGGCCGTGCCGCGGGCGCCGCCCGCCAGCTCGTCGGGGCCCGGCACGCGCATCGACGTATGGGTGTCACGGTTGGAGTCGGGCTTGGCGCCCGGCACCAGCGGCACCGCCCCGCGCCGCACCCGCGCCGCCGCGGGCTTTCCGGGCCCGGCCGCCTCGGCGGGCTCGCCGGCGGGCTCGGTGTCCGGCTCGTCGACCTCCAGCGGCGGCATCCCCGCCAGCAGCGGCAGCTGCTCCCGCAGCCGCGACGCCAGCTCCGAGGCCCGCAGCCGCGACGCGGGGGCCTTGGCCAGGCACTGGACGATCAGCTGCCACAGCTCCTCGGGGATGCCCGGGAGCGGGACCACGGTCTCGGTGACATGACGGCGGAGCACCGCCCCCGGGTGGCCGCCGCCGAACGGCGTGAAGCCCGCCAGCAGCTCGTACAGGACCGTCGCCAGGGCGTAGATGTCGACCGCCGCGCGCGGCGGCAGCCCTTCCACGATCTCCGGCGCCAGATAGTCGGGGGTTCCGATGATCTTGGTGGCCTTGGTGCGGCGGGGCGAGTCGATCAGCTTGGCCACGCCGAAGTCGGTCAGCAGCGCCGGGTGCGCGCCGCCGGGGCCCAGCGGTCCCTGCATGTCCAGCAGCACGTTCTCCGGCTTGACGTCCCGGTGCACCACTCCCGCCGCGTGCGCCGCCGCCAGCCCGTCCGCCACGTCCGCCACGATCGCCACAGCCGCCTCGGGCGCGAGACGGCGCTCCCGCTCCAGCCGGGTGCGCAGGTCGGTGCCCCGGACCAGGTCCATGACCAGTGCCAGATCAGTGCCGTCGACCACCAGGTCGCGTACGGACACCACGTTCGGATGGTCCAGCCCCAGCAGCGCCGTGCGCTCCTGGACGAAGCGGCCCACGAGCTCCTGGTCGGACGCGAGGTCCTCCCGCAGGAGCTTGATGGCGACGGGACCGTCCGGCCCCTCGCCCAGCCACACCGTGCCGGCGCTCCCCCGTCCCAGGATCTGGTTCGCGGTGTACCGGCTGCCGATCTTCCGTGCCAAGACTGCTCCTACTGGGGACGCCTGTTGCCGACGCTGCGCCGATGCGGGGCCCGGGCACGGAACGAGCGGCTGACGCCGCGGCCCGCCCTGGCCCCGATCGACAAAACTACGCGTCCGGAGGGGCAACCTTCACCGTCGAGCCCGAAATCACCCCTCGGATGTCGACAAATCCCCAGGCCCACGGCACGCGTGGGCCGATCGGCCTGCTACTCGGCGCTCACGTCGCCCAGTTGGAGCCCGGGTCGCCTACTTGGAGTTCAGATCGCCGATCCACCCGGTGACCTTGTCGAACCAGCCGCTCAGCAGCTGCCAGTACGACTCCGTCGTGCCGATCCAGTGCTGCAGCGGGCTGAACTCCCACACCAGCCACCCGGCCACGAACAGGATGAGGACGATGAACAGGCAGCCCTTCAGACAGCCGAGCCCCGGGATCTTCATCGGGTTGGCGCTGCGCTGACGCGGCGGCCGCGGCTCGCGCGCCGGACGCGGCTCCGGCCGCCGGGGCTGCTGCGGCGCAGGTGCGTAGCGCTGCGGCTGCTGCGGCGGAGGCGCGGGGGCGTACTGCTGCCGCTGGGGCGCGTACTGCTGGGGCTGCTGCTGGTAGCCGTACCCCGGCGGCGGCTGCTGGGGCCGCTGCTGCGAGCGCGCCACCTGGCGCTGCGGACGGCGGCGCAGCGGGTCCTCACCCGGGTCGAGATAGGCCTGGACCTGCGTCTGCTCGTTGCGGTCGCGAGCCGCGCGCAGCTGGTTCTGCCAGGGGTGCGGCTCCTGGGACCCACCGGGCCCCTGGGGTCCGCCGGGCCCGTGCTGCGGCATCGGCGGCATCACGGCCGTCGGATCGGCGGCTCCCCTGTGCGGCAGGACGGCCGTGGGGTCCGCGGCGCCCGAGGTGTGCGGCAGGACGCTGGTCGCCCCGTTCGGGTCGTACACGCCGGCCGCGCCCTGCGGCAGCACCTGCGTCGGGTCGGCCGAGCCGGGTACGGGCGCCGGGGCCGGGTCCGGCGCGAGCAGCGCGGCCACTCCCTCCGCGGCGGCGATCTGGGCGGCGTTGGAGTGCACGCCGACGCCCTCGGCGACCACCCGCAGCGCCCGGGCCAGGTTCTCGGCGCCCGGCCGCTCGTCCGGGTTCTTGCGCAGGCAGCGCTCTATCACCGTCCACATCGGGTCGGGCACGGTGGAGGGGCGGCGCGGTTCGGCGCTCAGATGCTGGTGGAGGACCTCCAGGGCGGTCCCGCCGGCGAACGGCGGACGGCCGGTGACCAGCTCGTACAGCAGGATGCCGGCGCCGTAGATGTCGACGGCGGAGGTCTGCGGGCGGCCCTCGGCCGACTCGGGGGCGACGTACGCGGGCGTGCCCACGAACTCCTGGGTACGGGTGAGGCCGGGCGAGTCGGCCAGCCGGGCGATGCCGAAGTCGGTCAGCATCGGGTGCATCTGGCCGTCGTGCTGCTGCAGCAGCACGTTCGCGGGCTTCAGGTCGCGGTGCACGACGCCGTCGGCGTGGCTCGCGGCGAGCGCGTCGGCGACCTGCGCGGTGAGCAGGGCGGCGGCGACCGGGCTGAACGGGCCGTTCTCGCGGAGGTAGCGGTGCAGGTCAGGGCCGTCGACGAGGTCCATGACCAGGGCCAGCAGATCGCCCTCGACGACGAGGTCGCGCACCCGGACGATGTTCGGATGGGTGAGCCGGAGCAGGACGGACCGCTCCCGCAGGAACCGCATCACGATGTCCGGGTCACTCGCGAGCTCTTCCTTGAGAACCTTGATCGCGACCGTCTCGCCGGGCTGGCCGGGCACGGCCGCCTCGGCGCCCGCGGTCTCTCGCTGGCGGGCTCGCCAGACGGTGCCCGTGGCGCCGCGTCCGAGCGGCTCCTCGAGCAGGTACTTGCTGCCTACCGGCCGCACGTCATGCGCTCCCTGCTGCTTGCTTGCCTGGTCCGTACCGCCGACTCCGGTTCACCGCTCCCGGCGTGCCGAGCGTGTTCCGACCCACTGTAGTGCCGCGGTCGCCGGCACTCCCTGTTGTCCAGTCCGTATTACGTTCCGCTTCTCGTGCGTGTTCGAAGAAAAGACGCTCCCCTCGGTCCGTTGGTTGCCGTGGCCGGACGTGACCGATCTCAAGCGGACACCGGCCGCGCACCGGTCAGGCACTTTTGCGGGCAGAGCCGACCAATCAAGATCACTTGGCGCTGGGTGGCGGGCACGTTGTCGGTGGCAGGTGCGAGGATGCATCCCGTACTGGCCGCTGTGCTCGTGCGCAGTGGGGGGAGTTCGCGGTGGGGGACCGCGGCACGGCTCCGTCCCCGCGCGCGGGCGCCCGCGCAGAAGGGACCGCTGACGGCGATGCAGATCCGGCTGACCGTCGTAGACCCGCTGGGCCCGCCCCCGGATTCACGGGCGCGTGCCGCGAGCTGCGACGTGCTGGTCACCGCGCCGGCCGGCACGGCACTGGCCGCGGTGGCGTCGGGCCTGGCCGCTGCGGTCGGCGCGGCCGGGGGCGCCCCCGCGCCCGAGCGCGGCCGGGAGCCCGGCGCGGGTTCCCTGGTGCTGTACGCGGGCTCGGAGCGGCTGGACCCGCAGCGCTGCACGCTGGGCGAGCCGCCGCTGCTGGACGGGGCGGTGCTGACCCTGGGCGCGCCCGCGGAGCCGGGCCCCGAGCCCGACGAGGACGCGGCCCAGCTGCATGTCGTGGCGGGCCCGGACGCGGGCGGCGTCCATCTGCTGCACGGCGGCGTGGTCCGCATCGGCCGCTCCGTCGACGCGGACGTCCCGCTGGACGACCCCGACGTCTCCCGGCTGCACTGCGCGGTCACGGTCGCCGCCGACGGCCGGGTCTCGGTGGCCGACCTGGGATCCACGAACGGCACGGTGCTCGACGGCAGGCAGGTCACCGACCGCCCGGTGCGCCTGGCACCCGGGGCGCTGCTGCGCCTCGGCGAATCGGCCCTGCGGCTGGCCCCGCCCGGCCCGGCGCGGTACATGCGGACGGCGCCGGACGGCGAGGGTCAGGTGCGGGTCCTGGGCGAGGAGGCCCCGGGGAGCCCCGAGGGCGGCCGGCCCCCGACGACCGCGCCGCACCCGCGCGAGGCAAGCGCCACGGACACGGACCACGGCACCACGGGGCACCCGGGCCGGGACGCCGCCACGGGGACGCCCGGCCGCGACGGCACCACGGGCATCCCGGACCAGGACCGCACCGCAGGCGTCCCGACGCCGGACGGACACGGCCTCGGCCTCGGCCTCGCCTCCGGGGACACCCATCACGGCTTCGGCGTCACCGAGTGGGGCGCCTCCGGCGGGGCCGCCCCAGGGACACAGGAGCACGGCGCCGTGGAGCCGCCCGCCCTGCGGCTCCCGCTTGCGGAAGGCGCCCCGACGGCGCCCACCGTGGCCGGGCAGGGCGGGGCACCGGGCATCGGGCAGCGGGGCACGGACCTGCCGCCGGGCATGCGCAGGCGCGCGTTCACCGCGTGGGCGCGGCGGCTCACCGGGAGCCGCGGCGAACCGGCCGGCACCGCACGCCCGGGCTTCGACGAGGCCGCGGTCACCCCGGCGCCCGCGTCCTCCGCCGCGCCGGCCCCCGACACCTGGCCCGACCTCGCGGCGCTGCTGCTGAGCGCGCTCGGCCCCGGACCGCGCCTGTGGGAGCGCGGCCCCGGCCACCCGGAGACGCTCACCGTGCGACTGGGCACCGCCGATCGGGCGGCACCGGACGGCACAGGGCTGCTGCCCGCGGTGCCGGTGACCGCCGGGCTGCGCGAGGTGGGCGCGCTCGGCCTGGCCGGGCCCCGGGCGCGGCTCGCGGGGCTGGCGCGCGCGGTGGTGGCGCAGCTCGCCGCGCTGCACTCCCCCGACACGCTGGAACTGGTCCTGATCAGCGCCGACCGCTCACGCCCGCTGGAGGAACGCACCGCGGACTGGGCCTGGCTCGGCTGGCTGCCGCATCTGCGCCCCGCCCACGGCCAGGACTGCCGCCTCCTGCTGGCGTACGACCGCGAGCAGGCCACCGCCCGCACGGACGAACTGCTGCGCCGCCTCGAGGACCACCTGACCGACCACGACGGCGTGCCGGGCACCACCCCTGTCGCTTCCGCCACACACCGCACGTCCCCCGGAGCCGGGCACCCCGAGGACCCGGCCGACGAGGTGCGCGGCGCCCTCCGCCGGCCCTCCTGGGCGCGGGCCGACGCCGAACCGGGCGGCGCCTTCCCCGGGCCGTACACCGTGGTGGTCGTGGACGGCGACCCCGGCGGCGCGGACCTGCGCGAGGCCGTGGCGCGGCTGGCGCAGGACGGGGCGCGGGCCGGCATCCATGTGCTGTGCCTGGCCGAGGCGCCGTCCGCCTCGCCCGCCTCCCCGGTGACGGAGACCTACGAGGCGGCGTGCGCGGCATCGCCCGCGTTCCGGGAGTGCGGGGCCGTGGCGCTGCTGTGCGGCGACGTGGCGACGGCACTGCGGCTGCTGCGGGTCGCGCCCGGAGGGGGCGCGGACTCCTCGCGGGGTCCGCGCGTCCCCGTCGGGCACGGCACGGTCGCCGCCGTGGACGCGGTGTCCCCGGCGTGGGCGGAGCGGTTCGCGCGGGCGCTCGCCCCGCTGCGCACGGACGGCGGCGGGGACCGGCTTCCCCGTGTGTCGGCACCGCTGCCCCAGGCGGCGCGGTTGCTGGACGAGTTGGGTCTCGCGCGGGCCACCCCCGCGTCCCTGATGGCCCGTTGGGCCGACGCGGCGGACGACACGAGGTCGCCGGGCGGGCGCGCCTGGGCGGTGCTCGGCGCGGGGCCGCGCGGTCCGGTGACGGTGGATCTGGCCGCCGACGGACCGCACATGCTGGTGGAGGGGCCGCCCAGCAGCGGGCGTACGGAGCTGCTGCGTTCGATCGCCGCGTCGCTCGCGGCGGCCGAGCGCCCCGACCGGCTGGGGATCGTGCTCGTCGAGGGCGGCGGCTGCGGCCCGAACGGCGCCACCGACCCCGAGGGCCTGCGCGTCGGTACGGACCTGCCGCACGTGACCACTCATCTGACGGCCAACGACCCGGTCCGCATGCGGGGGTTCGCGCAGTCGCTGAGCGCCGAGCTGAAGCGGCGGGCCGAGCTGCTGGGGCGGCTCGACTTCGCCGAGTGGCACATGCAGCAGGAGGTGTCGCGACGGATCGGCCCGCAGCGCACGGGGAGTTCGGCCGCGGGCGACCTCGACTCCCCGCCGAGCACCACCCTGCGTCTGCGGCCGGCGGCGACACGGCAGCGCTCGGAGCCCGGGCCGCCGCTGGCCCGTCTCGTGGTGCTGGTGGACGACCTGGACGCGCTGCTGTCCCCCGCGCTGGGCGCGGCGGGCCGCCCGGCGGCCGGTTCGGTCGTACGGGCCCTGGAGGCCGTGGCCCGGGACGGGGAGCGGCTCGGGGTGCATCTCGTCGCGGCGGCCGGCCCGGGCGGGCGGACGGCGGAGTGGGAGCCGGCGCGCACGGCCTCGCTGCGGGTCGCCCTGGACGCGGTGACGCCCGGACCCGATGAACCGGCGCCCGGGCGTGGCCAGTTGACGGGTGCGGACGGCAGAGTGACCCCCTTCCAGGGAGGCCGGATCACCGGGCGCATCCCCCGCACGGCGACGCTGCGCCCCACGGTCGTGCCCCTGGAGTGGCACCGCATGGGCGACCCGCCCGCGCGCCGCCCGGTCCGTGAACTGGGCAACGGGCCTACGGACTTGGCGCTCCTCGCCAGCGCGCTGGAGCGAGCGGCCCGCTCGGTGTCGGCCACGGAGGTGCCCTCGCTGCTGTAGGTCCGCGGCCCCGAGAGCCGTAGGCGCAAGGCCGGGCAAGGGTGCTCACCGTACGTCACGAGGCGGTCACGATCGCCCCGTTGACGGCGCAGGCGCTCTTGCCGCCCCGATCGTCCCCGCGTAGACCAGAGCGCACGGGACAGCGCTCGACGTTCGACGAGGAACGAAGAACGGGGCAGTGATGCGCAGTACGAGCAGCACCATCCGGACACACCGGGCAGCCAGGACCGCAGCCGCCGTCGTCGTGGGAGCGCTCGCGCTCTCGCTCACCGCGTGCGGCGGAAGCGACGACAAGAAGAGCGACGGCGACAGGAACAACGGTGGCACGACGCCCGGCGCGGCCACCGTCACCCTCCCCAAGCTGAACGGCCAGAGCCTGGAGGTCGCCGCCGTCTGGACCGGCGGCGAACAGGCCAACTTCAAGAAGGTGCTCGCCGAGTTCGAGAAACGCACCGGCGCCAAGGTCACCTTCGTGCCCGCCCAGGACCCGATCGTCAACTTCCTCGGCTCGAAGATCGCCGGCGGTCAGCCGCCGGACGTCGCCCTGCTCCCGCAGCCCGGCGCCGTCAAACAGGCCGTCCAGAAGAAGTGGGCCAAGCCTCTCGGCGCCGAGGCCCGGGCGCAGATCACCAAGAACTACTCCCAGGGCTGGCAGGACATCGGCAAGGTCGACGGCACCCAGTACGCGGCGTACTACAAGGCCGCCAACAAGTCCCTGATCTGGTACAACGCCCAGGTCTTCGAGAACGCGGGAGTCAAGGAGCCGGCCCGCTGGGCGGACCTGCTGAAGGTGGCCCAGAACGTCTACGACTCCGGGGTCACCCCCTTCTCCGTCGGCGGCGCCGACGGATGGACCCTCACCGACTGGTTCGAGAACGTCTATCTCTCCCAGGCGGGCCCCGACAAGTACGACCAGCTCGCCCAGCACAAGATCAAGTGGACGGACCCGTCCGTGAAGGACGCGCTGACCACGCTGGCGCAGATCTGGGCCAAGAAGAACTATCTCGCGGGCGGCCCCGACGGCGCGCTGCAGACCGAGTTCCCCGTCTCGGTCACCCAGACCTTCACCGGGGGCGCCCAGCCGAAGGCGGGCATGGTCTTCGAGGGCGACTTCGCGCAGGTCAACATCGGCGAGACCAAGGCCGAGGTGGGCACGGACGCGAAGGTGTTCCCGTTCCCGGCGGTGGGGGCCCAGGCGCCCGTGGTCTCCGGCGGTGACGCGGCGGTCGTCCTGAAGGACTCCCCGGCGGCCCAGGCCCTGGTCACCTTCCTCGCCTCACCGGACGCGGCGACCATCCAGGCCCGGCTCGGCGGCTATCTCTCGCCGAACAAGGCGGTCCCGCTGTCGGCGTATCCGAACCCGGTGCAGCAGAAGATGGCCAAGGCGCTGATCGCGGCCGGCGACGACTTCCGCTTCGACATGTCCGACCAGGCCCCGCAGGCCTTCGGCGGCACCCCCGGCAAGGGCGAGTGGAAGGACCTCCAGGACTTCCTGAAGAACCCGGCGGACGTCGCGGGCACCCAGGCGAAGCTGGAGAAGGACGCGGCGGCGGCGTACGGAAGCGGGAGCTGATCCGGCGGTGCCGCCGGCAGCCGCGGACGGCGTCGCCGAACTCCCGGCAACGCCTCCCGCTCCCCGTCCGCGCAAGAGCGTGACCGGCACCCGCAGGGCCGTGGCGGCGCTGTTCCTGCTGCCCGCCCTGGTGCTGCTCGGCGCGCTCGTGGTCTACCCGATCGGGTACTCGGTCGTCCGCAGTTTCCAGAACGCCTCCGGCGACGGCTTCGCCGGATTCCACAACTACAAGGCGCTGTTCACGGACGACGGCATCCGCACCGCCCTGAAGAACAACATCATCTGGGTGGTGTTCGCGCCGGCCGTCTCGACCGCGCTGGGTCTCGTCTTCGCGGTGCTCACCGAACGGGTGCGCTGGGGCACGGCGTTCAAGCTGGTCGTCTTCATGCCGATGGCGATCTCGATGCTCGCCGCGGGGATCATCTTCCGGCTGGTGTACGACCAGGACCCGGACAAGGGCGTGGCGAACGCGGTGTGGGTCGGGGTCCACGACACCTTCGCGCAGTCGTCCGCGTTCCCGAAGGCGCACCTCGGCCGCGAGTCCCCGCTCATGGCCCAGGGCGGCGGTTTCATCACCCGGGCCGCCGTCCACCCCGGGCAGCCGGTCGCGCTGCCCCTGGTCGGGGTCGCGCCCGACCAGATGCCGAGCGGCGCGAAGAAGGCCGTGCAGGCCGCGCCCCGGCCGGGCAGCATCACCGGCACCACCTGGCAGGACTTCACCCGCGGCAAGGGCGTCGGCAGGCTCGGCGCGGTCGACCCCTCGGAGCTGGGCTACGCCGGGATGCGGATCGAGGCGGTCAGGAACGGCACGGTGGTGGCCTCGACGAAGGCCGCCGCCGACGGCACGTTCACCCTGCCCGTCCGGGCCGACGGCGCCCGGCTGCGGCTTCCGGCGGCCAACTTCAGGGAGCCGTACAACGGGGTGGACTGGCTGGGGCCGTCGCTGGTCACCCCGGCCATCATCGGCGCGTACGTGTGGATGTGGGCCGGCTTCGCGATGGTGCTGATCGCGGCGGGGCTCGCGGGCGTGCCCCGGGAACTGCTGGAGGCGGCGCGGGTGGACGGCGCGAACGAGTGGCAGGTCTTCCGCCGGGTCACCGTGCCGCTGCTGGCGCCGGTGCTCGCGGTGGTCGCGGTCACGCTGATGATCAATGTGCTTAAGATCTTCGACCTGGTCTTCATCATCCCGCCGGGCTCGTCCCAGGACGACGCGGACGTCCTGGCGCTGGAGCTGTACCGCAAGGGCTTCTCGGAGGACCAGCCGGGCATCGCGAGCGCGATCGCGGTGGTTCTGCTGCTGCTCGTGATCCCGGTGATGCTGTTCAACGTACGACGGCTGCGGCGGGAGGTCAGGCGATGACGACCGAGGCCCGAAGTCTGCCGAAGGCGGATCCCGTCACCGTCGTCCGGGCGCGGCGCTCTCTCGGCGCGCGGCTCGCGGAGGGTGTCAGCGGCGGTCTGGTCCGGGTGTTCCTGATCGTCGTCGGCCTGTTCTGGCTGGTGCCGACGATCGGCCTGCTGCTGTCCTCGCTGCGCTCACCGTCGGACATGAGCGCGTCCGGCTGGTGGACGGTCTTCAGCAAGCCCTCTCAACTGACCTTCGAGAGCTACCAGAAGCTGCTGGAGAACAGCGACATCACCAACTCCCTGCTGAACACGGTCCTGATCACCGCGCCGGCGACCGTTCTGGTGGTGGCGATCGGCTCCCTGGCGGGCTACGCCTTCGCCTGGATGGAGTTCCCGGGCCGCGACTGGTGGTTCCTCGCCGTGGTCGGCCTGCTGGTCGTCCCCGTACAGGTGGCGCTGATCCCGATCGCGGAACTCTTCGGGAGGATCGGCCTGTTCGGGACGGTGCTCGGGGTGGTCCTCTTCCACACGGGCTTCGGCCTCCCCTTCGCGGTGTTCCTGCTGCGGAACTTCTTCGCGGAGATCCCCCGGGAGCTGCTGGAGGCGGCCCGGCTCGACGGCGCGGGCGAGCTGCGGCTGTTCTCCCGGGTCGTGCTGCCGCTGGGCGGCCCGGCGATCGCGAGCCTCGGCATCTTCCAGTTCCTGTGGGTGTGGAACGACATGCTGGTCGCCCTGGTGTTCACCAAGTCGGGCTCCCAGCCGATCACGGTGGCCCTGCAGACGCAGGTACGCCAGTTCGGCAACAACATCGACGTCCTCGCGCCCGGTGCGTTCATCTCGATGGTGATCCCGCTGGCCGTGTTCTTCGCGTTCCAGCGCCAGTTCGTGTCGGGTGTCATGGCGGGTGCCGTCAAGTAGCCACGCTCGCACGGAGGTTCAGGGGTGGACTGCGGTTGCGGTCCACCCCACGTCGTTCACCTGGGGTTTCCTTCGGCGTTCCCCCTCATGCCGCATCAAGGCGTAACCAAACCGCTCCGCAGGCCGTTTTCGGGCAGTATGCCCGTGCCGACCCATGGATTCCCCTTGCCCAGGTTCAGTGTCATCGTTCCCGCGTACAAGGTTCAGGCGTACCTGGAGGAATGCCTGATCTCCGTGCTGGACCAGTCGTACCCCGATCTCGAGGTCATCGCGGTGGACGACTGCTCGCCGGACGCCTGCGGCGCCGTCATCGACGAGTTCGCCGCCCGCGACCCCCGCGTCCGCCCCCTGCACCTGCCGGAGAACGTGGGGCTCGGGCGGGCCCGCAACGCGGGGCTGGAACAGGCCAGGGGCGACTACGTCCTCTTCCTGGACGGCGACGACACCCTGACCCCGGACGCCCTCCAGGACATCGCGGACCGGCTGAAGGAGACCTCCGAACCGGACGTCCTCGTCTTCGACTACGCCCGCACGTACTGGACGGGCAGGACGGTCCGCAACCGGCTCTCCGGTGTGCTCAGCGAGCAGGGCCCGGCGCCCTTCCGCCTCGACGACCGGCCCGGGCTGCTCTCCCTGCTGATGGTGGTGTGGAACAAGGCGTACCGCCGGGAGTTCGTCGAGCGCGAGGGCTTCACCTTCCCTCCGGGCTACTACGAGGACACACCGTGGACGTTCCCGGTGCTGCTGACCGCGGAGACGATCGCGACCCTCGACCGGGTCTGCGTCCACTACCGCCAGCGCCGCCAGGGCAGCATCCTCGGCTCGACCAGCCGCAGGCACTTCGATGTGTTCGACCAGTACGACCGGGTGTTCGCACACCTGGACGCGCATCCGGAACTCGCCCGCTGGCGGCCGGCGCTGTTCAGCCGCATGGTGGACCACCTGGCCACGGTGTTCGTCCGGCGCGGCCGGCTGCCCCGGGGCAGCCACGGCGAGTTCCTGCGCCTGGCCCGCGACCACCACCGCCGCCACCGCGTCCCGGGCGCCCCGCTGCGCCCGCGCCATCTGCTGGTCCGCTTCGGCGCGCACCGCACCTTCCGCCTGCTGTCCCTGGCCTCCCGGCTGACGCGCGGCACCAGGCGCCTGGCCGCCGGGGCAGCCCGCCGGTCGGCCGCCGTGGCGCTGCGGGCGCACTACCGCCTGCAGTTGTGCCTTCCGCTGCGCGCCGACCGGGCCGTGTTCACCACGGAGGCGGGGGGCCGGTACGGATGCAACCCGGCCGCCCTGGAGTCCGCGTTCCGCAGGCTGTTCCCCCGGATCCGCACCGCGTGGATCGCCGGCCCCGAACACCACCACACGATCCCGGCGGCCACCCGTCGGCTGCGGCCCGGCTCGGCCGCGTACTGGACGGCGCTGGCCCGCTCCCGGTACCTCGTGCACAACGCCGACTTCGGCCCGCAGCTGGTCAAGCGCCGCGGCCAGATCCTGGTCCAGACCCGGCAGGGCACCCCGCTCAAGCGGATGGGCCTGGACCTCCAGGACCGTCCGGCCGCCGCCCGCGACGCCGATGTCACTCGGATGCTGCGCACCGCCGACACCTGGGACTACGTCGTGTCCGGCAACCGCCACTCCACCCTGGTGTGGGAGCGCGTGTTCCCGTCCCGCTTCACGACCCTGGAGTACGGCCTTCCGCGCAACGACGTCTTCGCGCGCTCGACCTCGGCCGACGTGACCCGGCTGCGCGAGACGTTCGGCATCCCCGCCGACGCGGTGGCGGTCCTGTACGCGCCGACCTGCCGCGACTACCGGCGCGGCCCGCGCCCCGGCCTGGACCTCGAACGCTTTCTGAGCCGGCTCGGCCCGCGCTTCGTGCTGCTGACCCGCGCACACCCCTCGTACGGAGAGCCGCTGACGCGGGCCACCGGCGGCCGGCTGATCGACGTCAGCGACCATCCGAGCGTGGAGTCGGTGTGCCTGGCCGCGGACGCGCTGGTCACCGACTTCTCCTCGCTGATGGTCGACTACGCCAACCTCGACCGGCCGATCGTGGTGTACGCGGACGACTGGGAGGCGTACGAGGCGACCCGCGGCACCTGCTTCGACGTGCGCGCCTTCCCGCCTGGCGCGGTCGCGCGCAGCGAGGACGAGCTGATCGACATCTTCGCGACCGGCCACTGGTGCGGCTCGCGCTCGACCCGGCTGCGGGCCGCGTTCCGCGAGCGCTTCTGCCTCTACGACGACGGGCGCGCCGCCGAGCGGATCGTGCGCCGGGTCGTGCTCGGGGAGAACGCCGAGCTGCCCTCGGTCGTGCCCCCGGAGGGCCGGCACCCGGTCCCGTCCGCCGCCGCGGGGCTGCCCACCGTACCGCTTGCCACCGTTCCGGCGCCCGGGGGTCCCGCCCGGGCCGCCGAACGCCTCTGAACCCCCTGAGCAGACGGAGTTCCGCATGCCGCGCAGACCCACCCCCACGAGGCCGTTCACCTGTCGCCCCGCCGGACGGCCCGGACGCTGACGCACCCGTACGCCCCATGACGCACCGGCCCCGGCACCGGAACCGGGGCCCGAGAGAAAGACCAGAATGCCCCGCTTCAGCATCATCGTCCCCGCCTTCGGTGTCGCCGGCCGTCTGTCCAAGGCGCTGGACTCCGTCCTCGGTCAGTCCTTCGACGACGTCGAGGTGATCCCGGTCTGCGACGCCCCCGACTCCCCCGCGGGCACGGTCGCCGCCGCGTACGCCGAGCGGCACAGCAGGGTCGTGCCGCTGACCTCGCCGCCCGCCGGGGGCCTGGGCGTGGCCCGGACGACCGGGATGGCGGCGGCGGCCGGGACGTATCTGCTGTTCCTCGACGGCGACGACGTCCTCACACCGGGCGCGCTGGCCGCGATCGACGCGCGGCTGACCGCGACCGACGACGTGGACGTCCTCTTCTTCGACCACGAGCGGGTCCACTGGTGGGACGCCGACACCTCCACACCCCCGCTGGGCCCGGCGCCCGACGGGGCGTTCGCGCCGGACCGGGCGCCGCGGCTGACCGGGGTGTCGGTGCCCGCGTGGAGTGCCGCGTACCGCCGCGCGTTCGTCACCGGGCACCGGCTCACCTTCCCCGCGAGCCACTTCACCGACATCGGCTGGGGCGGTCTGGTCACGCTCGCCGCCGAGCGGATGGCCGTGCTGCGCTCGGTCTGCGTACGGCATCTGGTGCGCCGACAGGGCAGCCGACTGCACAGCCCCGGCGCCCATCAGCTCGACCTCCTGGACCAGGTCGAGCTGGTCCTCGCCCGGGCCGCTGAACTCGACCTGACCGAGGACCGGTTGCGGCCGCTGTTCGAGCAGCTCTTCTCCGCCGTGCTGAGGACCGCCGCGCATCCGGAGCGGCTCCCCGCGCATCTGCGGCGGGCGTTCTTCCGGCGGGCGGGCGGACTGTACCGGCGTCACCGCCCGGCCGGGTTCCGGCCCCCGGCAGGCAGTGTCGGGGTGCAGCACCGGCTGCTCGCGGCCGGTGCCTACGACGCCTTCCACGCGCTGCGGGCCGTCAACCAGGGCATGGCGCGGGCGGCGAAGGAGGCGCCCCGGCCCCGGGCGGTGCGCACCCGCGCCCGGTACGCGCTCCAGCTGCGCCGCCCGCTCGACCCCGGTCTCGCCGTGTACTGCGCGTACTGGGGCCGCGGCTATGCCTGCAACCCGGCCGCGATCCACGCCAAGGCCCGCGAACTGGCCCCGCATCTGCGCTCGGTGTTCCTGGTCGAGCCGGACGCGGTGGGCAGCCTGCCGAAGGACGTGGAGCACGCGGTGCTCGGCAGCCGCGCCTCCTGGGACGCGCTCGCCCGCGCCACGTACCTGATCAACAACGCCAACTTCGCGGACGGTGTCGTCAAGCGTCCCGGCAGTGTGCATCTGCAGACCCAGCACGGCACGCCGCTGAAGAAGATGGGCGTCGACCAGTCGACGTACCCGGTGGTCGCGGCCGCCTCCGGCAGCTTCACCAAGCTGCTCGCGCGGGTGGACCGCTGGGACTACAACCTCTCCTCCAACCGGCACTCCACCCGGATGTGGGAGCGGGCGTTCCCGGGCTCGTACGAGACCCTCGAGTACGGCTATCCGCGCAACGACGTCTACTACACGGCGACCGCCCACGACGTGGCCCGCGTCCGCCGCGAGCTGGGCGTCCCCGAGGGCAGGACGGCCCTGCTGTACGCGCCCACGCACCGCGACCAGAGCAGCGGCTTCGACGCGCCCCTCGATCTGGAGGCGTTCTGCGAGGCGATCGGCGAGGAGTACGTGGTGCTGCTGCGCGCCCACTACTTCTACGACCGGGGCGCGGCGCGGGGCGAGGGCCGGATCATCGACGTCACCGGGCACCGCTCCGCGGAGGACGTCTGTCTGGCCGCCGACGCCCTGATCACGGACTACTCGTCGATCATGTTCGACTACGCCAACCTGGACCGGCCGATCGTCGTGTACGCGGACGACTGGGACGTCTACCGGGAGATCCGGGGTGTCTACTTCGACCTGATGGAGGCGCCGCCCGGCCGGGTGGCGCGTACGCCCGAGGAGCTGACGGCGCTCTTCCGCGACGGCACGTACGCGGACGCCTCCGCCGCCGCCCTGCGCACCGACTTCCGGCAGCGCTTCTGCCAGTTCGACGACGGGCGCGCCGCCGAGCGCGTGGTGCGCCGGGTACTGCTGGGCGAGCCGCCCGAGTCGATCCCGCCCGTGATCCCGCTCGCCGAGCGCGTCCCGGCCCCGGCCCACTGCCTGGTGAGGAGCTGACCCACGTGCCCCGCTTCAGCGTCATCGTCCCCGTCTTCAAGGTGCAGGGCTTCCTCGGCGAGTGCCTCGACTCGGTGCTCGGGCAGTCGTACACGGACTTCGAGGTGATCGCCGTCGACGACCACTCGCCCGACGGCTGCGGAGCGATCCTCGACGAGTACGCCGAGCGCGACCCGCGCGTCCGGGTGCTGCACCTGCCCGAGAACGTAGGCCTCGGCCGGGCCCGCAACGCCGGGATGCCGTACGCCACCGGGGACTATCTGTTCTTCCTCGACAGCGACGACACGCTCACCCCCGGGGCGCTGCGCGCGATCGCCGACCGGCTGGCGGAGACCCGCGACGCGGAGAGCCCGGACGGCCCGGACGTCCTCGTGTTCGACTACGCCCGCACCTACTGGTGGGGCGGCACCCGGCGCAACGCCCTGGCCCGGGTGCTCGCCGAGGCGGCCGAGGGGACCTTCACCGCGGCGGAACGCCCCGAGATCCTCGAACTGCTGATGGTGGTGTGGAACAAGGTCTACCGCCGGGACTACGTCACCGCGCACGGCCTCGCCTTCCCGCCGGGCTACTACGAGGACACGCCCTGGACCTTCCCCGCGCTGCTGAGCGCCGACCGGATCGCGGTCCTCGACCGGATCTGCCTGAACTACCGGCAGCGCCGGCAGGGCAACATCCTGTCCACCACCAGCCGTAAGCACTTCGACATCCACGACCAGTACGAGCGGGTCTTCGCCTACGTCGACGCCCACCCGGAGCTGGCCCGCTGGCGCCCGTATCTGCACCGCAAGATGGGCGAGCACTGCCTGGACATCCTCGCCAAACCGGACCGGCTGCCCGCGTCCGCCAAGGGCGAGTTCTTCCGCCGCACCGCCGAGCTGTTCCGCGAGCACCGCACGGAGGAGCCGGTCCCGGCGGACCTGCGGGTCCTCCAGGGCGGCTATGCCCGCTACCGGGCCCGGCAGCGGGCCGCCGCGCTCGGCGACGCGCTCGGGCGGCGGGGCGGGCAGGCCCGCGCGGCGGTGGCCGGACGCGTCAAGAAGGGCTGGTTCCGGGCGCACGCGCTGCGGCCCCTGGACCCGGAGCTGGCCCTCTACTCGGCGTTCTCGCACCGGGGGGCGCTCGGGGACCCGGCCGCGATCCATCGCGCGGCCCGGGAGCTCGCCCCGCACATCCGGGGCGTGTGGGTCGTGCGCGCGGACCAGGCGGAGCGCCTTCCGCCGGACATCGAGTACGTGCTGCCGGACTCCCTGGCCTACCACCGTCTCGCCGCGCGGGCCGGGTACTTCGTCAACAACGTCAGCTGGCCCGGCACCCTGGTCAAGCGCCCCGGCAGCGTCCACATCCACACTCATCAGGGCACCCCGCTGAAGTACAAGGGGGCCGATCTGCTGGACAAGCCGGGCGCCCGGTTCGGCATGGACGTGCCGCAGCTGCTGCGCCGCGCGGACCGCTGGGACTACAGCCTGGTCGCCAACCGCCACTCCGAGCTGGTCTGGGACCGCGCCTTCCCCTGCCACTTCACCTCGGTGCGCACCGGCAGTCCCCGCAACGACGCGCTGGTGGGCGCGCGGCCCGGCGACGGTGCCGCGTTCCGGTCCCGGCACGGCATCCCCGGGGACCACACGGTCGTGCTGTACGCGCCGACCCGCCGGGACCACATCCGGGGCGGGCACACCGACCGCTTCGACCTGGCCCGGTTCGCCGAGGACCTGGGGGCGGGCCACACCCTGGTCGTCCGGCTGCACCCCTCGCTGGCGGAGGGTCCCGCCCGTGGCCTGGGCCTGACCGAGCTGCACCGGCGCGGAGTGCTGGTCGACGCCACCGACGAGGAGCACGTCGAGGAGGTCATGCTCGCCTCGGACGTGCTGGTCTCGGACTACTCGGCCCTGATGTTCGACTACGCCAACCTGGACCGGCCGATCGTCGTGCACGCCGACGACTGGGGCGCGCTCACGGCGGCCCGGGGCGCGTATGTCGACCTCATGGCGGACGCGCCGGGGCATGTCACGCGCTCGTACCGGGAGCTGGCCGCCCTGTTCGCCTCGGGGGGCTGGCGGGACGCGGAGTCGGCGCGGCTGCGGGCTGGCTTCCGGGAGCGGTTCTGCGAGTTCGAGGACGGGCAGGCGGCCCGGCGGGTGGTGCGGACGCTGATGCTGGGCGAGCCGGACGTCCCGGTGTCGATCCCGGCCCCGGCGGCGGGCGAACTGGATGCGCTGACCACGACATGAGAACGTGCCCGGCACCGGGAGAGATTCTCACCGGTGCCGGGCACGGGACTGTGGTCGCCCGACGGGTCTGGTTACTCGACGACCAGCTCGACCGGGATGTTGCCGCGGGTCGCGTTGGAGTAGGGGCAGACCTGGTGGGCCTGCTCGACCAGCTGGCGGCCGGTCTCCTGGTCCACCGAGTCCGGCAGCTCGACGCGCAGGGTGACCGCGAGGCCGAAGCCCTCGCCCTGCTTGCCGATGCTGACCTCGCCGGTCACCGCGGCGTCGCTGACGTCGACCTTGGCCGCGCGGCCGACGAGGCCGAGGGCGCTGGCGAAGCAGGCCGCGTACCCGGCGGCGAACATCTGCTCGGGGTTGGTGCCCTTGCCGCTGCCGCCCATCTCCACCGGAATGGCCAGGTCGAGGTCCAGCTTGCCGTCGGAGCTGACGGCGCGGCCGTCACGGCCGTGCGTGGCGGTGGCGACGGCGGTGTAGAGCGCGTCCATGGAAAACCATCCCTTTCAAAAGTCTCTTCGGGCGGCCGGCCCTTCTTTCCGTCCGGGCCGCCCTGCGGACACCATTAGAGCACACAATTCAGTTGTGCACAACTAAACTGGGCGCGGCAGAGCTACCCTGGAGCCATGACGACGACGCCGACACCCAGCACGGCGGTCTCCGAGGCCCCCGCGGCCGAGGAGTACCTGCGCCTCGACCAACAGATCTGCTTCTCGCTGCACGCCGCCTCCCGCGCCTTCAACGGCGTGTACCGCGTCGTGCTCAAGGAGCTGGGCCTCACCTACCCCCAGTACCTGGTGATGCTGGTGCTGTGGGAGCGCGGAGAGCTGCCGGTGAAGAAGCTCGGCGAGCATCTGCGGCTGGACTCCGGGACGCTGTCACCGCTGCTGAAGCGGCTGGAGGCGGCGGGCCTGGTGCAGCGCGAGCGCAGCACCCAGGACGAGCGGTCCGTGCATGTCCACCTCACAGACGACGGCATTGCGCTGAAGGAGCGCGCGCTGCTGGTGCCGCGCCGGATCGCCGCGGCCACGGGCTTCGACATCGCGGAGATCACGGACCTGCGGGCCCGCCTCGACGACCTGACCCGGGTGCTGGACGCGGCGGCACTGAACGAGACTCCCGAGTGCTTCCAGGGCGTACGTAAAGCCGAAGGGTGATGCCGCGGTGGACATACTCCGCGCGGGTGACGAACTCCTCGCGCACCACCGCGAGTTTGGCGCGGTCGGTGGCGTTGCAGGGGGTCCAGGAGGGTCGTAACGCGTACGGCTCGCCGACCACCCAGACGTACCCCAGGCCGCCGAGCCGCCGCCGCAGCTCCCGGGGGCCGACCTCGCGCCCGTACAGCGTCCCGTCCTCGGCCGCGGGCACGTCCAGCGCCACGTCCCGGATCCCCCGGAACCCGGCGGGATAGGCCAGCGCCGACCGCCGCTCCAGCGACGGCAGGAAGAGGACGGGGTCCCCGGGCCGTACCGTGCGGCCCACGGCGGCGGAGACGGCGGCCAGGTCATCGGGCCGGTTGGCGGCCTTTCGGTCGGCCCTGAGCAGCGGGAACTGCACGGCCAGCGCCCCGCAGACGAGAACCGCCCCGGCCAGGGCCCCCAGATGACGCCGCCGGGCCGGGCGGGCGCCGGGTGCGGGAGGCCGCACCGGGACCGCGCGGGCACGGGGCACGGAGAGCCGCCGCAGGACCGGGCGGGCGCCGGACACACAGACCTCCGGCCGTTCCCGCACCGTCACCGCCGCCCCGTGCGGCACCGGCCGGCGCGGCGCGAGAGGCGCGGGGCCGCGCGCGACCACACCGACGGCGTGCGGGCAGCCGCCGCGCACCGCGGGAGGCGTCGCTCCGGTGGCCCGGCGCAGGAGCCCGGCCACCCGGTCGGCACCGGCCGCGACCAGCAGGGGCGCCCCGGCCAGCGAATACAGCACATACCGGTCGTCGTAGAGCGGGCTGACCCGGGAGACCGCCATCAGCACCGCCGGCGGGACCAGCATCAGCGGCAGCGCGACCCCGGCCGGCGACAGCCCGCGCCGGGCGCCGGGTCCGAGCACCGCGACGGCCATCAGCACCAGACAGGGCCCCAGGACCGCCCACGACGGCCCCGCGAACTCCCGCAGCAGCCGCTCCACGCTCCGCCCGTTCGGCGGTGTCAGCCATGCCACCTGCGCCGACTGGCCCCGCGACACCAGCGCCAGGGGCAGCAGCACCACGGCCACGGCCCCGGCCGCGCGGGCCCATCCCCGCCACACCCGGCCCGGCACCCGCGCGAGCGCCAGTGTGCAGGCGTGCGCGAGCAGCGCCAGCACCGCGAACTCGTGCAGCACACAGGTGACGGCGAGGACGAGCCCGTAGGGCCACCATCTCCCGTCCCGCCCCGCCCGCAGAAGCAGCAGCGTCGCGCCCGCGACCCCGGCCGCGACCAGCGCGTAGCTGCGCCCCTCCTGCGCGTAGTGCCCGACCATCGGCGTGACGGCGTACAGCAGGCCCGCCCACAGCCCCACCCGCGGGCGGCACAGCCGGCTGCCCAGTGCGGCGACCAGGCCCGCCGTCGCGGCCGCCCCGCAGACCGAGGGCAGCCGCAGCAGCACCTCACCGGGGTGCAGGGCCAGGACACCGTGCATCAGCAGGTAGTACAGGCCGTGCACCGCGTCCACGTGGTGCAGCATCCGCCAGATCTGCGCGGGCGAGCGGCGCGCGACCTCGAACGTGGCCGCCTCGTCACGCCATATGCCGCCGCGGTCCAGTCCCCACAGCCCGAGCGCGACCATGACCGCCACTGGCACGAGGACGGCCACGCGCTCCGTACATCTCACCGCTGACCGACTCATGAAAGACATTCAACATGTGCCGACTTAGTACTATTAACTAACCTTTGCCGCTTATTGACGGCGTATCTGCACCCTTACGTCATCTGGGCGGCTTACCATCCGGGCTTGATGAGTGCCTTGAAGAGTGCCATGGAGCCCCCCGCACCCCCGTCCGCGCCGAAGCCGCAGCCACCGTTGTGGAAGAGGGGCCGTACGACACATCGGTTGCTTCTTCTCGCCGCCGGCTGGCTCACCACCCGGGCGGTGATGCTGTGGCTGCTGGCGCACGACCAGTACCCCCTGCTCGGCCGGGGCGGGGTCGCCCGCGAGGTGTGGGCGCTGTACTTCCACTGGTACGGCGTCCTCTCGCACGGCAGCTTCCCGTCGGGCGACCACCTGTGGCAGTACCCGCCGGGAGCGGGCGCGGTGCTGTTGTCACCCGCGCTACTGCCGGGCCTTACCTACTTTCAGGCGTTCGTCACCCTCACCCTGTTTACCGACGCCGTGATCACGCTCGTCCTCGCCCGCGCGGGCACCCGCCCCGGCCGCTCGCTGCGCGGCGCGGCGCTGTGGACGGCGGGGCTGCCCCTGCTGCTGCACGTGCCGCTCGCCCGCTACGACGTCCAGGTCACCGCCTTCGCCGTCGTCTCGCTGCTGACGGTGTCCCGTCGGCCGCGCGTGGGCGGCGCGTTCGCGGCACTGGGCGCCCTGGTGAAGGTGTGGCCGGCGCTGGCGCTCCTCGGCACCCCGCGCGGCCGTGGCACCCGCGAGGCATGGACGGCGGCCGTGGTCACGGCGGTGACCCTGCTCGCCCTGCTCGTGGCCCTGTTCCGCAACCCGCTCGACTTCCTGCGCCAGCAGGGCGGCCGGGGCGTGCAGATCGAGTCGCTCGGCGGTACGGCGCTCATGCTGGCGCGCCGGGCGGGCTGGCCGGGGCACACCCGCTACCAGTACGGAGCCGTCGAGTTCGTCGGCCCGCATGTGCACGCGGTCGCCGACTGCTCGCTCGGGCTGACCGCGGTGGCCTTCGCCCTGCTGCTGCTCTGGCGGGTCCGGGCCCGCCGCTGGACGCCCGCGACCCCCTACGACGCGGCGCTCACGGCCGTTCTGCTGTTCACGGTGACGAGCCGGGTCATCAGCCCGCAGTACATGGTGTGGCTGATCGGACTGACCGCGGTCTGCATGACCTCACGGCACACCACCCAGCGCTGGGTGGCCCCGCTCGTCCTGGCGGCGAGCGCGGTGAGCACGGTGGAGTACCCCGCCCTGTACGGGGACGTCATCAACTGCACCTGGCTGGGCTGTGTGCTCATGGTCGTACGCAATGGGCTGCTGGCGTCGGCGGCGGTACTGTCGTTCGTCCTGCTGTGGCGTTCGGGACGCTCCGCTCCGGAACGGCCGGAATCGGACGCCTCTCCGCGGAACCGCGACCGCATTCCTGCCGTCTTCCACACAGGCGGTTAATCGGCTCTTAACAGATAATTACCAGGTTTCCCTAGGCTCCGGCGTGTGGATTCGATGCACCCTCACGATGCGCAGGTCAGCGTCGTCGTCATTGGTTACGACGACGCCCTTCATGTGACCGACGCGGTGCGCTCGGCTCTGGCCCAGGGCGGGATCGTCCGCGAGGTGATCGCGGTCGACGACTGCTCGACGGACGGCAGCCCCGAGCTGCTGGACGCCCTCGCGGCCGAGGACCGGCGGGTGAAAGTCGTGCGCAGAACCACCAACAGCGGTGGCTGCGGTACTCCGCGCAACGACGGGATCGACGCGGCGACCGCCCCGTATCTGATGTTCCTGGACAGCGACGACATACTGCCGCCCGGCGCGGTGGACGCCCTGCTCATGGCGGCCGTCGCGCACGGCACCCCGGTCGCCGCCGGCCTGTGCGTGCGCCGCGAGCTGCCGTCCGGCCGCGAGGTCCCCTGGCAGCCGGAGCTGTACGAGCGGCCCGCGCTGGTCTCCCGCCCCTCGCGGCGCCCCCGCCTGGCCCACGACACGCTGTGCGTCAACAAGCTGTACCGCACCGACTTCCTGCGCGAGCACGGCATCCGCTTCCCCGAAGGCCGCTTCCCCTACGAGGACTTCGTGTTCACCGCGCGCGTGCTGGCCGCCGGGCCGAGCATCGCCCTGGTGCCGGAGACCGTCTACGTCTGGCATGTGCGCCGCTCGGCGCGGCGGCTGTCGATCTCCCTCGACCGCGCCGACGTCGACAACTGGAAGGCGCGCATAGAGGCCAACCGGCAGGCGTACGAGATCCTGCTGGGCGCCGGCGAGAAGCGGCTCGCACGAGCCGCGCGCGCGAGCTTCCTGGACCGCGGACTGCGCATGTACGCGCGGGAACTCCCGCTGCGTGAAGCCGGGTACCGGGGTGAGTGGTGGGCGCTCACGCGCGCGTACCTGTCGGACTTCGACGCCGCCGACCTCGCGCAGGCGTCCGTGCCGGGGCGGGTCGTGGCGCAGGTGGTGCTCGCCGCCGGGCAGCCCCGCGATCTCCACCGGATCAAGGAACTGGCGGCCCGCCCGGCGCGGCTGATTCCGCCCTACGCACAGACCGAGGACGGCGCTCCCGTCTGGTCGGCGGATCTGCCCGAGGTCCGGCTGGAGCATCTGCTGCACCGCCCCATGCGGCACCTTCCGGTCGCCGTCGACGCGGATCTGCGCCCACGCGCGCGCGCCACCTGCCTGCGACTGCATCTGCACGAGCTGTACGGGCGGGTGGAGAACGCGCGCCCGTACAGGGTGGACGTGCAGTTCGTCCGGCGGGAGGACGAGACCCGGGTGGGCCTCACCGCGACGGCCGCGCTCCGGCAGGACCCGGACCGCGGCGGCTGGACGGCCGAGACCCCGGTCGACCTCGCGGCGCTCGGCACCGGGACCTGGGACGTGAACCTGACGCTCCGCTTCGACGACGGCACCAGCCGCGACACCACGGCCCACGCTCTGGCCGACGCCGGCCGGCTGAGCCGCCGCGCGGTGCCGAGCCTGCGGCACGGTGTGCTGCTGGTGCAGCCGTACGCGACGCACTCCGGGGCGCTCGCCCTGCGGGTGGCGCCGGGCGTACGGGGAGTGACATCGGTCGTGGGCCGCAGGTTCCGCCGCCTGCTTCACTGGAAATGACCGCAGACAGACGCTGGGAACTGACGAGGAGACGGCCGGACATGACTTGGCTGATCACCGGCGGCGCCGGTTACATCGGGGCGCACGTCGTCCGCGCGATGACCGCCGCGGGCGAACGCGCCGTGGTGTACGACGACCTGTCCACGGGCATCGCCGAGCGCCTGCCCGCGGAGGTGCCACTGGTCGTGGGCTCCACGCTGGACGGCGAACTGCTGCGCCGCACGCTGGCGGAGCACATGGTGAGCGGGGTGGTGCACCTCGCGGCGAAGAAACAGGTCGGCGAGTCGGTCGAGCTGCCGCTGCACTACTACCGCGAGAACGTGGAGGGCCTGCGTGTCCTGCTGGAGGCGGTGACGGAGTTCGGCGTTCCCTCTTTCGTGTTCTCCTCCTCCGCCGCCGTGTACGGCATGCCGGACGTCGATCTGGTGACGGAGGACACGCCGTGCGTCCCGATGTCGCCGTACGGCGAGACCAAACTGGCCGGCGAGTGGCTGGTCCGCGCGACGAACCGCGCCACGGGCCTTGCGACGGCGTCCCTGCGCTACTTCAACGTGGCGGGCGCGGCGGCCCCCGAGCTCGCCGACGTAGGCGTCTTCAACCTCGTCCCCATGGTCTTCGAGCGGCTGACGCAGAGCGCGGCACCGCGCATCTTCGGTGACGACTACGCGACCCCCGACGGCACCTGCGTCCGCGACTACATCCATGTGGTCGACCTCGCGGAGGCCCATGTGGCGGCGGCTCGCGCGCTGCGGGCCGCCCCCGGCACGGACCTCACCCTCAACATCGGCCGCGGCGAGGGCGTGTCGGTGCGCGAGATGATCGACCGCATCAACGCGATCACGGGCTACGACACCCCGCCGACCGTCACCGCTCGCCGCCCCGGCGACCCCGCCCGCGTCGTCGCCTCGGCCGACCGCGCGGCCGAGCGGCTGGGCTGGACGGCGAAGCACGACGTGGAGGACATGATCGCGTCCGCCTGGGAGGGCTGGGTCCGCAGGCATCCCGGGGCGGCGCGGCGGTAGGACGCTCAGGCCTCCACCGTCGGCGACAGTTCGGGGAGCAGCGGAAACATGACGCCGGTCAGCTCCTCGGACACCGTCCACAGACGCCGGGCCACGTCCGGGTCACTGGCCGCGTGCGAGCGGCCGACCAGGGTCGGGGCGCCGCGCATCTCACTCATGCCCTCGGGGCCCACGTAGCTCACGCCGGGCAGATCCCGGGTGGCGGCGTACAGGGTCGGCAGCGCGCCCCCCTTGTCGTCCTGGGCGAGCAGGCGGTTGCCGACCTGCATCGCGACCCGCCGCAGGGCGTTGGCGTCATGGCCCTGGAGGTTGGTCGAGGCCCAGCCCGGATGCGCGGCCAGGGCCCGTACGCGCGAGCCGGCCTCGGTCAGCCGGCGCTGCAACTCCAGGGTGAACAGCAGGTTGGCCAGCTTGGACTGCGCGTAGGCCGCCATCGGGGTGTACTCGCCGGTCAGGTTCAGGTTCTCGAAGTGGATGCGTGCGCCGGGGTACCGGTGCATGCCCGATGACACCGTGACCACGCGGTCCCTGACATGCGGCAGCAGCAGGTTCGTCAGGGCGAAGTGGCCCAGGTGATTGGTGCCGAACTGGGTCTCGAAGCCGTCTTTGGTGCTGCCCTCCGGGACGTTCATGACACCCGCGTTGTTGACGAGCACGTCGATGTCACCCTGCCACCCGTCGGCGAACTCGCGCACGGACGCGAGGTCGGCCAGATCGAGACGGCGCACCTCGAGGTGTCCCTTCGCGCCGCGTACGGTGGCGACCGCCGCCTCGCCGCGCTTCGGGTCGCGTACGGCGAGCACCACACGGGCGCCCGCCCGGGCGAGGGCGTCGACGGCGGCGAGGCCTATGCCGCTGTTGGCGCCGGTGACGACGACGGTGCGGCCGCTCTGGTCGGCGATGTCACCGGCGTTCCATTTGGTCTGTTTCTTGCTCTGAGTCGTGGACATACGAGCAAAAGTAGGCGCTGTCAACAATGATGTCAATGACAACAATAGTGACGCCGACAACAAAGTAGGCGACGACCACATGCTGGCTACACTGATGGCATGCACACTCGACGCCGTTACCACCACGGAGACCTCCGCGCCGCGCTGCTGACCCGGGCCGAGGAGACGCTCCGAGAGAAGGGACCGGCCGCGCTGTCCCTCCGCGAGCTCGCGCGCGACCTCGGCGTGAGCCATGCGGCGCCGAGCCGCCACTTCAAGGACAAGCAGGCACTGCTGGACGCGCTCGCGCTGGTCGGCTTCGGGCGGCTCGCCGAGGCGATGACGACGGCGCAGAGGGAGACGGGCGAGTCGTTCGCCGAACGCCTGAGGGCGGGGGCGCGTGCCTATGTGGACTTCGCCACCGCCAACGCCGAGCTGCTCGACCTCATGTACTCGATCAAGCACGCCCCCGAGGCGTCCGAGGAGCTGAGCGCCGCGGCCCAGAGCTGGACCGAGGAGATGATGGGCCTCATCATCGACGCCCAGCGTCGCGGCGAGGTGCGCGAGGGCTCCCCGGAGCGCGTGGGCATCGGGGTCTTCTCCACGCTGCACGGCTACGCCACCCTCGCGGCGAGCGACTCCCTGCCGCCGGACGTGTGCACCCAGGACCTGGACGAACTGGTCGCGTACATCCTCCGGGGCTGTGCTCCGGAGAAGAGCGCATGACGCACCCGGGCCCCACTCCGCGGGCGATCGCCGCCGTCCTCGGCTCCGCCGTCGGTGACGCGCTGGGGGCGCCCTTCGAGTTCGGGCCCGAGGGCGCGTTCTCGGCCCGCTTCCCCCGGCCGGGCCACGGGGGCGAGATGTGCGGGGGCGGCGGCTGGGATCCAGGTGAGGCGACCGACGACACACAGATGGCGGTGCTCCTCGGGGAGTCCCTGCTGGAGTGCGGCGGCCTGCGGCTCCCGGACGTCTTCGACCGCTTCCGGCGCTGGGCGGCGGGCGGTCCCAAGGACATCGGACTGGCCACCGAGGCCGTCCTCACCAGCGGCGACCCCTGGGACCTCGCCGCGCCGCTGCACTTCCAGGTGAACCAACGGGCGGCGGGCAACGGCGCATTGATGCGCGCGACCACCTCGGCGGTCCACTTCGCGCCCCGGGGCCGCGAAGCCACCATGGACGCCGCCCGCCGGATCGCCGCGCTGACCCACGGGGACCGGGCGGCCTGGGAGGGCACGGCGATCTTCCACGAGCTGATCCGGGTGGCGCTCACCGGCGAGGACCCCCTCGCCGCGCTCCCGGAGACCCTCGCGGCCGTGCACCCCGGCCATCGCGACCGCTTCGCCGCCGTCCTGACCCCCGACTGGCATCCGGACCGGGCGACGGAGTTCAACGGGGCGGTCTGGCCGTGTCTCGGCTCCGCCGTCTGGGCGCTGCGGACCACGACGTCGTACGAGGACGCCGTACGCGCCGCCGTCGACCTCGGCGGCGACACGGACACGGTCGCCGCGGTGACCGGCGGCCTCGCCGGCGCGGTGTACGGCCCGGACGCCCTCCCCGAGCGGTGGACGGACCCGCTGCACGTACCCCTGCCGGGCTTCGGCGACCGCACCCTGCACGCGCACCCCAACTCAGCGAGCTGGCCCGTCGGCTGGCATCACCGGAGCCCCCGGAGGTCGACCCGTCCTGATCCGGGCGGTGCCGGGCGGCCGGCACGGCGGCATCCGGTGGGCTTCCAGGGCGTCGAGCAGCGCCGGAGTACAGAGGCGTACGCCACCACTCCCGCGGCCGCCTCGGCGGCGTACGCGAGCGCCGCCCGCGCATACGGGCCCCAAAGGCCCACCCGAGCGCCCTCGCGCCTCAGGCCCCGCTCACAACGCCTTCAACGCCCCCGCGGTGGCCCGGGCCAGCCCCGCCAGATAGCCCTTGGGCAGCTTCGGACCCCGTACCACCACCGCGCGCCAGTACAGCGGTCCCGAGATCAGATCCAGGGCCAGGTCCTCGTCGATGCCCTCGCTGATCTCGCCACGGGCGACGGCCGCCGCGACGATGCCGCTCGCCACGCTCTGCTGGCCCTCCCGCAGCGCCTTCTGCATGGCGTCCGCGATCTCGGGGTTGCGGGCCGCCTCCGCCTGGAGGTCCGGGATGATCTGCCCGGCCACCGGGTGGCGCAGGGCGCGTGACGTCACCTCGTAGAGCAGGCGCAGATCCCCCTCCAGGGATCCGGTGTCGGGAGCCGGCAGGCCCTGGACCGCGACCGCCGAGACCAGGTCGAGGACCAGGTGCAGCTTGGAGCGCCATCGGCGGTAGACCGCCGTCTTGCCGACGCCCGCCCGGCGCGCGATGCCCTCGATGGACATCCGGGCGTAGCCGGCGGCCGCCAGCTCCTCGAAGACGGCCAGGCGAATGGCCTCCGTCACGTCCTCGCGCAGCACAGCCGCACCCGCGGGCGCCCTGCGGCGCCGCTGCACCTGGGGAGTGTCGGCGTTCGTGGTCATACGGACCAGCATAGGGCGTGACGACGAAACGGTTGCGTTCCGACGTCACAACGGCTTACTCTCGCGTTGCGACGATACGGTCCCGTCCCGACGTAAAGCCCAGCAGTCCAAAGGCCCAAGACAAGCAAAAGAGTCCTAAGGACAGAGCAAGACCTCGGCAAGAAAAGTGAGAAAAGCCGGGCATTGCTACCAGAAGGGGCAAGACGGCGGAAGACTGCGACCGGTTCGCGCAACCGACCCCCCGAGCGAAAGCAGCGGATGTGAGCCAGGTTCTCCACACACCGCCCCCCACGGCAGCCGAAGCGGCCGAGACCCCGGCGCAGCTCGCCACCCGGTACGGCCTCTCGGTCAGCGGTGCCCGCCCCTCCCTGCCCGAGTACGTCCGCCAGCTGTGGGCACGCCGCCACTTCATCACCGCCTTCGCCACGGCCAAGCTCACCGCCCAGTACAGTGAGGCGAAGCTCGGCCAGATGTGGCAGGTCATGACGCCGCTGCTGAACGCGGCGGTCTACTACTTCATCTTCGGCGTGCTGCTCGGCACCAAGCGCGGTGTGCCCGACTACATCCCATTCCTGGTCACAGGCGTGTTCATCTGGACGTTCACGCAGAGCTCGATCATGACGGGCACCCGGGCGATCGCCGGCAACCTGGGCCTGGTGCGCGCCCTGCACTTCCCGCGCGCCGCACTGCCCATCGCCTTCTGCATCCAGCAGCTCCAGCAGCTGCTGTTCTCGATGGCAGCCCTGATCGTCATCCTGCTCTGCTTCGGCGTGCCGGTCGCGGCCTCGTGGCTGCTGGCGATCCCGGTGCTGCTGCTGCAGTTCGTGTTCAACGCCGGCGTCTCGATGATCATGGCCCGGATGGGCGCGAAGACGCCGGACATCGCTCAGCTGATGCCGTTCATCCTGCGTACCTGGATGTACATGTCGGGCGTGATGTGGAGCATCTCCAAGCTGACCAAGGGCGACCACCTGCCGCACGCGGTCACGATCGCGCTGGAGACCAACCCGGCCGCCGTCTACATCGACCTCATGCGCTACGCGCTGATCGACAGCTTCCACGCGCACCAGCTCCCCCCGCATGTGTGGGCGGCGGCGACGGGCTGGGCCCTGCTCGCCGGTGTCGGCGGCTTCATCTACTTCTGGAAGGCTGAGGAGACCTACGGCCGTGGCTAACCCGATCAGCGACCAGCTCGTCCCGACCGTCGTCTGCGACGGCGTCGACATCGTCTACCGCGTCAACGGCACGGGGGCCGGCCGCGGCAGCGCCACCGCCGCGCTCAACCGCATCGTGCGCCGCAAGCAGACGGAGCAGGCCGCGGGCGTGCGCCGGGTGCACGCGGTCAAGAACGTGTCCTTCACCGCGTACAAGGGCGAGGCCATCGGCCTCATCGGCACCAACGGCTCCGGCAAGTCGACCCTGCTCAAGGCCGTCGCCGGACTGCTGCCCGTCGAGAACGGCCGGATCTACACCAACGGCCAGCCCTCCCTGCTCGGTGTGAACGCGGCCCTGATGAACGACCTCACCGGCGAGCGGAACGTCTATCTCGGCGGCCTCGCCATGGGCATGTCCCGGGAGCAGGTCAAGGAGCGCTACCAGGACATCGTCGACTTCTCCGGCATCAACGAGAAGGGCGACTTCATCACCCTGCCGATGCGCACCTACTCCTCCGGCATGGCCGCCCGGCTGCGCTTCTCCATCGCCGCCGCCAAGGACCACGACGTGCTCCTGATCGACGAGGCCCTCGCCACCGGTGACCGCTCCTTCCAGAAGCGCTCCGAGGACCGCATCCGGGAGCTGCGGCAGCACGCCGGTACCGTCTTCCTGGTCAGCCACAACAACAAGTCGATCCGTGACACCTGCGACCGGGTGCTGTGGCTGGAGCGCGGCGTGCTGCGCATGGACGGCCCGACCGAGGAGGTCCTGGAGGCCTACGAGGCGTTCACGGGCGGCGCCGACAAGCCGAAGGACGCCCCGAAGCCGCAGCAGAAGGAACCGGCGGCCGCCAAATAGCATCTTTCCCCTATGGGGCGCACACGACTGCGGGTGTTCATGTCTCGTACATGTCTCTTACCTGACTCGTATACGCCTTATACATGTTGTTCCACCAGCAGCAGTGCCGCCGTGGGCGCCTGAAGAGCGAGGAGACCACGTGCAACCAGGGCTGAGCGTCATCGTCCACGGTCCGGATCCCCAGGGCCACCTGGGAGAACTTCTGGACTCCCTCACCGCCCAACCCTTCACCGGGGCCGAGGTGATCATCGCGACTGTGGGCGAATGGGCCAAGCAGCAGGCCGAGCAGCGCGCGGCCCACGACCCCAGGATGGTGGTGCTGCCGCTGCCGGAAGGCACGAGCGACGGCGCCGCCCGGACAGCGGGCGCCGACCGGGCCACCGGCCGCTGGCTGCACTTCGTGCACGCCAAGGACGGACTGCCCGCCGGCGCCCTGCGGGCGGTCGCCGACCGCACCGCCGAACTGGCGGACTCGGCGGACATCCTGGTCGTCAACCACGTCCGCTCCACCTGGCAGACCACCGCCGCGTCCAGCGGGGACGGCAAGTTCCTGGCCCGCACCGGCCGCCACGCCGCCCCGCTCGCCGACTTCCCGCAGCTGCTCTGGCCGGCCCCGATCCTGGGCAACCGCATGATCCGCGCGGACTTCTGGCGCTCCCAGGCCGTCCGTGACGACCTGGCCGACCCGGAGTTCGGCGACGACGAGACGTACACCGCTCTCGCCGTGCTGCTGCACGCCGACCAGATCGCCGCGCTCGACGAGGTGGCCTACGAGGTACGGGAGCTGCGCGAGCAGAGCCTGCCGCCGGTGACCACCGCACAGCGCTACCAGGCGCTGGAGCGCTACGAGCGGCTGCACCGGCTGGTCGCCGGGCGTGGCGCGCCCGAGGGACCCCGAGCGGTCCTGTACGACCTGATGGTCCGCGATCTGCTGCGTGTCTTCAGCCGCAGCGGGATGCCGGAGGCCGAGGCGCGGGAGTTCTTCGCCCGTGCCTCCCAGGCCGCCGTGCGCTGGCGGCCGGAGCACCACCAGCGCCCGGCCGGCTTCGAGGGAGTCCGCCACGCCTTCCTGGAGGAGAACGCGTACACGAAGTACCGCGTCTTCCAGGCCGCCAACCAGAAGCGCCGCGAGGTGCGCTCGGCGGTCGTCACGGGCAAGCGGCAGGTCGGCGCGAAGCTGCGCGACCACCGCTACCGCCGCGCCCTCAGCGAGCCCGTCGACCCCCAGCTGGCCGTGTTCTCGGCGTACTGGGACCGGGGTGTGGCCTGCAACCCCGCCGCCATCGCCGCGAAGCTCGCCGAACTCGCCCCGCACATCCATCCGGTGTGGGTGGTCGCCCGGGGCAAGGCGGCGCTGCTGCCGCCGGGCACCGACCACGTCGTCCCGGGCACGCGCCGCTACTGGGACGTGATGGCGAGGGCCAAGTACCTGGTCAACAACGTCAACTTCCCCAACGCGGTGGTCAAGCGCGCGGACGCCGTCCATGTGCAGACCCACCACGGCACCCCGCTCAAGCGCATGGGCCTGGACCAGGTGGACTACCCGGCCGCCGCCAAGGGGCTGGACTTCGACGCGCTGCTGGCCCGCATAGACAAGTGGGACTACAGCGTCTCCGCGAACGGCCACTCCACCCGGATGTGGGAGCGGGCCTACCCCTCGCACTACACCTCGCTGGACTACGGCTATCCCCGCAACGACGTCTTCTACTCGGCCACGGCCGAGGACGTGCGCGCGATACGCGAGCGCCTGGGCATAGCCCCGGGCCGCCGGGCCATCCTGTACGCCCCCACCCACCGCGACTACGAGGCGGGCTGGACGCCGCGCCTGGACCTCGCCTCGCTCGCCGAGCGGCTCGGCGAGGACACGGTCCTGCTGGTGCGCGGCCACTACTTCTACGGCGGCGCGGCCTCCCCGCTGGCCGGACTGCGCCGTTCGGGCCGGGTGATCGACGTCTCGTCGTACGACCCGGTCGAGGACCTCTGCCTGGCGGCGGACGCCCTGGTCACGGACTACTCGTCCATCATGTTCGACTACGCCAACCTGGGCCGCCCGATCGTGATCTACGCCGACGACTGGGAGACGTACGCGAAGACCCGCGGCGTCTACTTCGACCTGATGGCCGAGGCGCCGGGCCAGGTGGCCCGCACCCAGGACGAGCTGGCGGCCGTCTTCGAGACGGACGCATGGCGCGACGAGGCCGCGAGCAAGGCGCTGACCGCCTTCCGGCGCAGGTTCTGCGAGTTCGACGACGGCCGGGCCGCCGAGCGGGTGGTGCGCCGGGTCTTCCTGGGCGAGCGCGAGGAGTCGCTGCCGCCCGTGGTCCCGGTGGACGAACGGACCCCGGCCCCGACCCCCCAGGAGGCGACGGCGTGACGCCGACCCGTACCCCCGATGTGACGATCACGGTCATCGTCTACAACGACGCGGAACGCCTGCCGCGCGCCGTGGCCTCGCTGCTGCGGCAGACGTACACCAACATCGAGGTGATCATCAGCGACGACCACTCGACGGACGACACCCCGTCGGTGGCACGCCGCCTGGAGGCCCAGGACGAGCGGGTGCGCTATCTGCGCCTGCCCGAGAACAGCGGCGGCTGCAGCGCCCCGCGCAACCGGGCCATCGACATCGCCCGGGCGCCGTTCCTGATGTTCCTGGACAGCGACGACGAACTGCCCGAGGAAGCGGTCGAGTTGCTGCTGAACGCGCATCGCGAGCGCGACATCGACTTCGCCATGGGCGCGGTCGAGCGGATCCGCGTCGACACCGGTCAGCGCTCGGCCTGGATGCCGCACCTGGTCGCCGAGCGGCGCACGGTCGAGGGCATCGAGTCCGAACCGGGTCTGCTCTTCGAGCACCTGTCGACGAGCAAGATGTACCGCCGGGAGTTCCTGGACCGGCACGATCTGCGCTTCCCCGAGGGGATCCACTACGAGGACCAGCTGTTCTCGGCGCAGTCGTACTGCCTGGCGCGCGCGTTCACGATCATCCCGCAGACGGTCTACCGCTGGTACATAGCCCCCTTCGTGGCGGCGGAGGCGGCGTCGATCTCCAACCAGCGGCACAAGCTCTCCAACGTCCGCGACCGCATCCATGTGCAGACGCTGATCGACGCGTTCCTGACCGAGAGCGGCCATGAGTCCCTCCGGGCGGACAAGGACTACAAGTTCCTCAAGCACGACTTCCGGATGTACGCGGGTGACCTGCCCTACCGCGACGAGGAGTGGCTGACCGGGTTCGCGGACCTGGTGACGCCGTACCTGGAGACGCTGGACCCCGCCGCGTACGCGCGACTGCCGCGCCTGGAGCGGGTGGTGATCCAGCTGGTGCGCGACCGCCGCACGGCGGAGGCGCAACTGGCGGCGCGGGGACTGGGTCACGGGGTCGCCCCCCGGGAGACGGTGACGGACGACTCGGGCGCCACCTACTGGGGCGGGCAGGTCCCGTCCTCCTCCTGGGCGCGCCGGGAACTCGACATCACCGATCTGGAGCTGGAGTACCGGCCCTTCTCCAGCGCGCAGTTCCGCCATGAGATCACGTCCGTGACGCCGGGACCGGGTGCCTCGGTGGACCTGGCGATCCGGACCTACGATCCCGGTCTGCGGCTGCCCGTGGGACCGCAGCGGGCGAGTGTCGTGGTCACCCCCGGCCGTCGCCAGCTGGCGACGGCGTTCCGTCTGGACCCGGTCCGTCCCGGCGTCTTCGAGGGGCAGGTCCGCGTGGACCTCGGGGCGGCGCAGCTGCCCGTGCAGGGCTTCGAGGGCGTCCGCCACCCGGTGCTGCGACTCAACCAGCAGGGCCTGTCCAACTCGGGCGTGCTGCTGGCCCCGCTGTCCTTCCGGGCCCTGACGGCAAGCCAGGTGGGCACCCTGCCGCACGAGATGACGGTGGAGCCGGAGGGCCGCGGAGCGGGCCGGCTCCAGGTCCGGTGGCGCCCGGTGGGGCTCACCGCCCGGGTGGGCCCGGTGGTCCGCCGGGTGGCGGGGCCTCGGGTGCGCGAGGCGGCACGGCTGGTGCGCAGCGTTCTGCGCTGACGGCGATGGGGCGGACCGAACGGTCCGCCCCATCGTTTCTTCTCTGTTCCGGTCTCGTCAGCGCACCACCTGGTACAGCACCTGGCCGCCCGGCCCCGAGGCCACCCGCTTCAACGAGGCGTCCCCGGACGGCAGTCCGCCGTCCTTCGGCCGCTGCACCACCCAGCGCACGCCGTACGACCGCAGGACATCCAGCCGCGTGCCGCGCGACGAGCCCTTCGCGAAGTACGTCCGCACCGCGGCCTCCCGCTTCGCCTCGTCCGGCAGGAAGAAGTCGGGATACCCGGGCGCCACGGTGTACGCCCCGTACGCCGGGATCTGCCGCGCGGGATAGATCGGCACCATCACCACGTCCCCGTACCGCACCCACGGGGTGATCCAGTGGTATCCCACCCACGGCGTCTGATACTTATCGGCGACCGCTGCGGGCAGGGCGCTGCGCCCCACCACGTAGCCGACGGTCTGCACCTGTGTCCACGCGCCGATCGCGAGCGCCGCGGTCAGCACCCACGCCCCCACCGTCCGCAGGGTGCCGCGCGCCGCGCCGGCCACCTCCACGGCCGCCGCGAGCTGCGCCGGGATCAGTACGGACGGCAGTGCCCGCCCCCAGGAGTAGTGCCCGGTCAGCCCGCCCGCCGCGAACATCAGCACGCCGAGCACGAAGAACAGCACGAGCGGGTCCCGCAGATCGCGCCTGGCCCGCAGGGCGAGCGCCGCCACCCCGACCAGCACCAGGCAGAACCGGGCGAACAGATGCTGGTACAGCGGCCGGTGGATGGCCTCCAGGCCGCCCACCTGGAACAGCGCGAAGAAGTCGTAGTAGGGCCAGAGCGCGAGGATCGCCACGCCGAGCAGGATCCCCGCCCCGAGCCGCAGCCAGGTCCGGCGGCCGGCGCGCGCGCCGATCACCGTCGCGAGCGCGCCCAGTGTCGCCACCACGCCGGTGAACTGGTGGCTGAGCAGTATCACCGCCCACAGCACACCGAGCCCCAGGAAGGCGGTCCACCCCGCGGGCTCCCCCTTCAGCGTCCGGGTCACCAGGGCCCAGAAGTGGAAGGCGAGCCCCAGCGCGAACACGCTCGGGTAGGCGATCGTCAGCGCCAGGGAGTTGAGCCCGAGGAAGCCGCTCCACTTGAACACCTCGGTGCCCCACAGCAGCACCACGCACAGCAGGGCGAGCGGCGGCGCGAGACGGTGGGCGGTCAGCGTCCGGACGTATCGCCACACGCCCGTCACCAGCAGCGTCAGGCTGATCAGCGCGCCGATGCGCAGCACGACCCAGACGGACAGCCCGGTGAGGCGGGCTATCACGCCGAGGAAGACGGTCCACGGCGAGTAGTACGGGCTCGGGGTGTTCTCGTCGACCAGCGGGTTGCCGGGATCCGTGAGCCGGTGCCGCAGGCGTTCCACGGTCGCCGCGTGCATCCCGAGGTCGCCCGCCCAGGGCAGCCGCACGATCACGAGCAGCATCACGACGACGAACAGCGCCACGACCGCCCACAGCGCCGTGCCCGCGGCGCCGCGCGGCGTCCTGGCGGCCGCGAGCGGCCCTCCGGGGCCCGTGAGCCGCCTCGCGGCTCCCCGTGCTCCGCCGGTGTCCTCAGCGGTGACGCTCATCGTGCTCCGTGGCCCTGCTTCGCCTCGTGCTGGAAGACCCAGGTGCGATACACGAGGAAGCGGAACGCCGACGCCAGCACGATCGACAGCGCCTTGGCCACGTTGGAGCCGAACGGCCCGTTCATGCCGAGGCCGTGGTAACCGGCGTAGAACAGCACGCTCTCCATCACCACGCCGAGCCCGCTGAACACGAAGAACAGCACGATCTGCTGCCGGGTGCGCGAGGCACGGTCCCGGTAGGCGAAGAAGCGGAAGCCGATGTAGTTGGTGCCCATGGCGATGACGCTGGCGAGCACCGTCGCCGTCATGGGGGCCCACTTCAGACCGTGCAGCAGGGCGTTGAAGACGACGAAGTTGACCGCGACACCGCTGCCGCCGACGACCCCGAACTTGACGACCTCGACCGCGATCCGCCGGACCCGGGCGCGTGCCGGGACGGGGGCGGAGACGGGAGCGGGGACGACGGGCTCGGCAACCGGGCGAGCGACCTGAGGTCGCTGCTCGGAGAGGTTCACAGTCACGGGTAGGGGTCCTCCACACTCGTCGGACGATCACGCCAAACCTACTGCCCGCACAGGCGGCGTTCGCACCGTCGCGCAACGTCACCTGCCAGAGGCACTGGTCCAAATGTCGTGTTTAGCGAGCGAGAGTAAAGCGACCGCCGGAATTCCCCTAGGGCTTGGCAAGAAAGCGGTACGTGACCGTCGAACGGGGAATGCTCCTTCGATGCGCCGACGGGGGCGCCCCGCCCAGGGGGCGCCCCAGCCTTCGTACTAGCCGTGCGACCGCAGCAGCGTCCGCATCGTGCGCATCGCCACCGAGAGGTTCGCGAGGTCGAACGAGTCCGAGCCCGAGATCTCGTCGAGGGTCGTCCGGGCCCGGCCCAGGATCGCCCCGTTCTTCTCCCGCCAGGCCTCGAACCGCTGCTCCGGCGTGGAGGTGCCGTTGCCCACGGCCAGGATCTCGGCCGTCAGACCCGCGTGGGCCGCGTACAGATCCTCACGGATCGCCGCCCGGGCCATCGACTGCCACCGGTCGGTGCGCGGCAGTTCGATGATGCGGTCCATCAGCTGCGTGATGCTGAGGCGGTCGGCGAGGTCGTAGTAGACCTCGGCGACGTCCATCGGGTCCTTGTTGGTGCGGTCGGCCACCGAGACGATGTCGAGCGCCGGGAAGGCGGAGGAGAACCCGGCCACGCGCGTGGCGAGTTCGTCCGGGACGCCCGCGCTCGTGAGCTCGTCGTAGATCTTCTGCCACCACTCCAGGTCCGCGCCGCGCAGCAGCTTGGGCAGTTCGCTCCAGACCTGCTCCACGCGGTCGCTGAAGAACGCGATGGTCTCGGTGAGCTGGAGCGGCTGCGGCCGGTTGTTGAGCAGCCAGCGCGTGCCGCGCTCCACCAGTCGGCGGGAGTGCAGCCGGATACGGGTCTGGACGTCGGCGTCGACCTTGTTGTCCAGGTCCTCGACCGCGTCCCACACCGCGCCGGAGTGGAAGATCGCGCGGGACGCGGTCTGCGCCCTGACGATCTCCTCCAGCGACGCGCCCGTCTCCTCGCGCATACGGTGCAGGAAGCTCGTACCGCCCGTGTTGACCGTGTCGTTGACCAGCAGGGTCGTCACGATCTCACGCCGCAGCGCGTGGCTGTCGATCTGCTCGGAGAACCTGTCGCGCAGCGCCGTCGGGAAATAGGCGTGCAGCAGGCGGCGCAGATACGGATCGTCCGGCAGCTCCGTCTCCAGCAGCTCCCGGGAGACCGTGATCTTGGTGTACGCCAGCAGGACGGCCGTCTCCGGGCCGGTCAGGCCCTGGCCGGCGTTCAGCCGCTCACGGATCTGCCGGTCGGTGGGCAGGAACTCCAGCGCCCGGTCGAGGTGGCCCTCGCGCACCAGGTGGCGCAGGAACCGCTGCTGTGCGTGCAGCATGTCCTTCGACTGGAACAGGGCGTTGGCGATCGCCACGTTCTGCGCGTAGTTGTTGCGCAGCACCAGGGCGCCGACCTCGTCGGTCATCTCGGCGAGCACCTGGTTGCGCTGCTTGACCGTCAGGTCGCCGTTGGCGACGACCGCGTTGAGCAGGATCTTGATGTTCACCTCGTGGTCGGAGGTGTCCACGCCCGCGCTGTTGTCGATGGCATCCGTGTTGATCTTGCCGCCGTGCTGGGCGAACTCGATCCGGCCGAGCTGGGTCAGACCCAGGTTGCCGCCCTCGCCCACGACCTTGACCCGCAGGTCCTTGCCGTTGACGCGGATGGCGTCGTTGGCCTTGTCGCCGACGTCCGCGTTCGACTCCGCCGAGGACTTGACGTACGTGCCGATGCCGCCGTTCCACAGCAGGTCCACCGGCGACGCGAGGATCGTCTTCATGAGGTCGGCCGGGGTCATCTTCATGACCGTGCCCTCGATGCCGAGCGCCTCGCGGATGTGCGCGTTGAGCGGGATCGACTTCGCCGACCGCGGGAACACACCGCCGCCCGCCGACAGCAGTTCGGCGTCGTAGTCGGCCCACGACGAGCGCGGCAGCTCGAACAGACGGCGGCGCTCCGCGTACGAGGTCGCCGCGTCCGGGTTCGGGTCGATGAAGATGTGCCGGTGGTCGAAGGCCGCGACCAGGCGGATGTGCTCGGACAGCAGCATGCCGTTGCCGAACACGTCACCGGACATGTCACCGACGCCCACCACGGTGAAGTCCTCGGCCTGGGTGTCGACGCCCAGCTCCCGGAAGTGCCGCTTCACCGACTCCCAGGCGCCGCGGGCGGTGATGCCCATCTTCTTGTGGTCGTAGCCCGCCGAGCCACCGGAGGCGAAGGCGTCGCCGAGCCAGAAGCCGTAGCTCTCGGCGACCTCGTTGGCGATGTCCGAGAACGTCGCCGTGCCCTTGTCCGCGGCGACCACGAGGTAGGTGTCGTCCGAGTCGTGCCGGACCACGTCCGCGGGCGGCACGACCTCGCCGGCCACCAGGTTGTCCGTGATGTCGAGCAGCGCCGAGATGAAGGTGCGGTAGCTGCGGATGCCCTCCGCGAGCCAGGCGTCCCGGTCCGCGGCCGGGTCCGGCAGCTGCTTGGCGACGAAGCCGCCCTTGGCGCCCACCGGCACGATGACGGTGTTCTTCACCATCTGCGCCTTGACCAGGCCGAGGATCTCGGTGCGGAAGTCCTCACGCCGGTCGGACCAGCGCAGACCACCGCGAGCGACCTTGCCGAAGCGCAGGTGCACGCCCTCGACCTTCGGCGAGTAGACCCAGATCTCGTACGCCGGTCGCGGCGCCGGCAGGTCCGGGATGGCCTGTGGGTCGAATTTCATGGAGACGTAGTCGTGCGGCCTGCCGTCACGCCCGTCCTGGAAGAAGTTGGTGCGCAGGGTCGCCTTGATCAGCGTGAGGAAGGAGCGCAGGATGCGGTCCTCGTCCAGGGAGGCGACCTGGTCGAGGGCGGCGTCCAGCTCCTCCAGCAGGGCGTCGGTCAGCTCCAGACCGGCCCGCTGCCGCTCCGGCGACATCCGCGCCTCGAACAGCGAGACCAGCAGCCGGGTGGTGTGGACATTGTTTCGGAGGGTGTCCTCCATGTAGTCCTGGCTGAAGGTGGAACCTGCCTGCCGCAGGTACTTGGCGTACGCGCGCAGCACCATGGCCTGCCGCCAGGTGAGCCCGGCGCTCAGCACCAGGGCGTTGAAGCCGTCGTTCTCGGCCTGCCCGGTCCAGGTCGCGGAGAAGGCGTCCTGGAAGCGCTCACGGGCGTCGTCGCCGAGGTGGTCGCCGTTGTCGACCAGGGACTTCGGCAGACGCAGGCCGAAGTCGTAGATCCACGCGGTCGTACGGTCCGCGCAGCGCAGCTCGTAGGGGCGCTCGTCGATGACCTCGACGCCGAGCCGCTGGAGCACCGGCAGCACGGCGGACAGGGAGACGGCCTCGCCCTTGCGGTAGATCTTGAAGCGGCGCTCGCCGGGGCCGACGCCCACCGGCTCGTACAGGCTGAGCGCGAAGTTGCGGCCGCCCTCCTCGGTGGTGAGCTGCTCCAGGTGGACCAGGTCGGCGACCGCCGCACGGGGGGTGTGGTCGGCCTTGTAGCCCTCGGGGAAGCTGCTCGCGTAGCGGCGCAGAAGCTCGGCGGCGCGCTCCTCACCGCACTCGGCGTTCAGCGCCTCGGCGAAGCCGTCGGCCCAGGAGCGGGCGGCCTCCACGAGGCGCGCCTCGATGCGCTCCCGGTCGGCGTCGGACAGCTGGGGCAGCTCGGTGCCCTGCGGGACGCGCACGACGAAGTGCAGCCGGGAGAGGATCGACTCGGTGTTCCAGGCCGTGAAGTCGACGCTGGTGCCGCCGAGTTCCTCCTTGAGGATGTCGATGATGCGCAGCCGGACGCCCGTGGTGTAGCGGTCGCGCGGCAGGTAGACGAGGGCCGAGTAGTAGCGCCCGTACTCGTCCTGGCGCAGGTAGAGCCGCAGCCGACGGCGTTCCTGGAGGTAGAGGACCGAGGTGACGATGGAGCGCAGCTCGTCCACCGGCGTCTGGAACAGCTCGTCGCGCGGGTAGGTCTCCAGGATCTGGAGCAGGTCGCGGCCGTCGTGGCTGTTGGGCGAGAACCCGGCGCCCTTGAGGACCTGAGCGACCTTGCGCCGGATGACGGGCACACGGCGCACGGACTCGGTGTACGCGGCGGACGAGAACAGACCGAGGAACCGGCGCTCGCCGATGACGTTGCCGTTCTCGTCGAACTTCTTCACCCCGACGTAGTCGAGGTACGACGGCCGGTGCACGGTGGCGCGGCTGTTGGCCTTGGTGAGGACCAGCGTCTTGTGCTCGCGGGCCTTGGCGCGGGCGTCGGCGGGCAGCCGCTCGAACGACGGGCTGACCGGGTGGCTCTCCTCGCCCGAGTGGTGCGGGTCCGATCGCAGTATGCCGAGTCCGGTGCCGGGCACGGCGGCCAGCGAGCCGTCCTCACGCAACTCGTACTCGCGGAAGCCGAGGAAGGTGAAGTGGTCGGCGGCCAGCCAGCGCAGCAGCTCGCCGGCCTCCTCGACCTCGGCCGCGGGCAGGTCACCGGGCACGGACTCCTTCTGAAGCCCCTCGGCGACGCGCAGCGCGCACTCGCGCATCTTCTCCCAGTCCTCGACGGCCTCGCGGACGTCGGACAGGACACGCAGCAGATCGGCGGTGATCTGCTTCAGGTCGGAGCGGTCGGTCTCCCGGTCGATCTCGACATGGATCCAGGACTCGACATGCGCGTCGTGCGGCAGCTCCGCGCCGGGCTGTTCGGGCAGGACCTCCAGCAGCTTGCCGGTCAGATCACGACGGACGACGAACTGAGGGTGGATCACGACGTGGATGCCGCGGCCCTGCCGGGACAGCTCGTTGGTCACGGAGTCGACCAGGAAGGGCATGTCGTCGGTCACGACCTCCACCACGGAGTGGCTGCAGGTCCAGCCGTTCTCCTCGACGGTGGGGGTGTGCACCCGCACGTTCGCCGTGCCCTGGGGACGCGTTTCGGCCAGTCTGTAGTGCGAGAACGCGGCTCCCAGGACGTCGACCGGGTCACGGTCGTCCAGGTCCTCCGGGGCGGTGTGCAGGTAGTAGCGCTGGAGGAACGCGAGCACGGTGTCCCGGTCCGGGGTTCCCGCGCCCGTCGTCCCAGTCGGTAGGTGCCCCCCGACCGGGCTGTTCTCAGCTACCCGGGCGGCCCTCTCGAGCAGCTCGGCCTTGGCTTCGTCCAGCTTGGTCTGCATTGTCCTCTGGCTCCTGTCGCGCGCCGTTGCGTGACGTAGAAGGAAGTACGGTCTCTTCTCCGACATGACGCCGTGACGCGGGGTGTCCGGTCTGGTTCGACGCTATGCCGCTTGGAGAGATGGGCGGGGGGTTATCGGCCATTTCCGGCGCCCTCGGCGACTGTGACGCTGCTCTCGGCGCGTTCCGCGCCCCTCGCGTCCTCGGCGCCCCGGCTGCCGCACCGGGCGCCTGCGGCGCCCTGCTCGACCGGCCCCGCCTGCGAAGACCAGCGACCGCCGCCCGGTCACGGACATCGTCCGTGCTCACCGGGCGCAAGGCAGGGACGACGACGTCCCCGCGAGGTATCGCGCTGATCACGCCACCAGGCTATCGCTCTTCACGGGGGGCACGTCATGAGCCGTATGTGTACAAAAGAGGGGGGCGAAGTTTGACGTTCTGCACAGGGGCGCTGGGAGTGCGGCCGTGCAGGGCCTTCGATACGCGCCATACGCGGCCTTCGGTGCGAGCATGGCGGTACGAACCGTGCGGACCCCCTTGGCAGCGCCCCCGGCTTGAGGCACGTTGCCCGAAGGCACCGGACGGGCCGCCCGCATGAACGAGGGGAGCACAGCGGACATGACGCAGAAGATCCTGATCGTCACCGGGGACGCGGCGGAATCACTGGAGGTCCTCTACCCCTATCAGCGCCTTCGCGAGGAGGGCTACGAGGTCCACATCGCCGCCCCCACCCAGAAGACCCTCCGTTTCGTCGTCCACGACTTCGAACCCGGTTTCGACACGTACACCGAGAAGCCCGGCTACACCTGGCCCGCCGACCTCGCCTTCTCCGATGTCGACCCCGGTGCCTACATCGCCCTGGTCATCCCCGGCGGGCGCGCCCCCGAGTACCTCCGCAACGACCCCGAACTCCGCAAGATCGTCAAGTCGTTCTTCGACACCGACAAGCCGGTCGCCCAGATCTGCCACGGGCCGCTGCTCACCGCCGCCGTCGACGCCCTGCGCGGCCGGCGCGTCACGTCCTATCCGGCGCTGGAGATGGACATGCAGGCGGCCGGTGCCAGCTTCCAGGACACCGAGGCGGTCGTCGACGGCACCCTCGTGTCGTCCCGCGCCTGGCCGGACCACTCCGGCTGGATGCGTGAGTTCCTGACCGTGCTGCGGGCGAAGGCTCCGGTGAGCTGAGCCGGGCGGGCGGTGCGACGCCCCGGCGGGCGCCGCGTCCCCCTCACGCCGCCAGGCGCTCGGCCTCCGCGACCGCTTCCTCCAGCGTGTCGACCACGGGCACGCCGACCTCCTCCAGGCTGGCGCGGCCGTGTGAGCCCCCCGTGTACAGCACGGCCCGCGCCCCGACGTGCCGGGCGGCGACGGCGTCGTCGGCCGCGTCACCGATCACCACCGTGCGCGCGGGGTCGACACCGCCGAGGGCCCGTATATGGCGGACCATGTGCTCGGACTTGCTGCCCCCGGAGGGTCCGACCCGCCCCTCCACCCGGATGAAGTGCGTCTCGATCCCGAACCCCCGCACGAGCGGCACGAGTTCCTCGTGCACGTACATGCTCAGGATGGACTGGCTGCGGCCGGCCGAGCGCCATCCCGCGAGCAGTTCCGTCGCACCCGCGGTGAGCCCGCACCGGACCCGGTGCTCCGCGTAGTAGCGGTGGAAGATCGCGTCCATGACCTCCCACTCGGTGTCGGTGGGCAGCCGTCCCATCAGCCGCTCGTAGAACTTCGGCACCGGCACGCAGTACAGCGCCCGGTACCGCTCCAGCGTGATGGGCTCCAGGCCCAGCTCCGCGAAGGCCGCGTTCGTCGCCCCGATGATCGCGTCATTGTCGTGGAACAGCGTCCCGTTCCAGTCCCAGACGATGTGCGCGTTTCCTAGCGTCCCCATGCCGGAAAACGTACCCGGTGCCACTGACAATCACCGCCGTCCTGCTCGCGAGGCCCGAGAGGCCGGGTCAGCGGCCGAGCCCCAGGAGATTCGGGATCTCCTGCGTCGCGTACCAGAGCAGTTCGTGGTCCTCGGCGCCGTCCACGACGAACTGCGCGTCGTCGTCCCCGTTCTCCGCCGCCGGGAGCGCCCGGGCCGCCTCGGTCACGTCCGCCTCCGCGTCGGCCGCGTCGACGTGCACCGCGGCGGCCTTGGCCAGCGGCACGGGTCCCGCGACCCGCACCTCGCCGAGCGCAGCCGGGTCCAGCCCACGGTCCGGGTCGGCCGGCGCCGTGCCGTCCGGCACGTCGACCGCCACGACGACCCGGCGCCGCGGTGCCGCCGGGTCCGCCGCCAGCAGCCGCAGGGAGGCCAGCGCGGACCGGCTCAGCGCCGCGTACTCCAGCTCCTCGATGTCGTCGGAGAGGTACCACTCGCGCAGGGCGGGCGTGACGGCGTAGGCGACGACCGGTCCCTCGCCCAGCTCGCCCGTCTTGTACGCCTCGGCGAGACCGGAGAGGGTCAGAGGGACGTAGACGCGCATGACGAGCCGCTTTCGTAGTCGGTCAGGGCCACCGGACGGGCCCTGGTGGGGCCCAGCGGAGATCGTTCCGCGCCTCCGGCGAGTCACCCCAGGATACGTGCGGGCGTCCCCCTTCGGGTCCCGCGTGCGCCGCTCCCCGCCGTCAGCCGGGACACCCGGACATCACCCCGCCCGTACCGGCCGCGCCAAGGGCTCCCGCCCGCCTCCTCACCCTGATGAGTGATTCTCCCGGCCGCCCCCGCGCCGCCGCGGTCTCCTCGCGAGCCCCGGCCGCCTCGGACAGGATCCCCAACGAGAAGTTACCGACCGGTATCCGCCGGTCCCGCGAAACGGGGATCCCGCATGAACAAGGTGATGACCAGGAACAGCACGACACGCCCCGCGCCGTCCCAGCCGGGCGGGCGCCCGCCGGTGCGCCACGACACCCGCCGCCCCGGCGGCACCCCGCGCCGTACGGCCCACGGCCCGGGCAGGACCGGCACCACCGCGCCACCCGCCGCTATGGGCCGGGCGGCGACCGTCCCCCAGCCCCGCCCGACGGACCTCTTCGCCGACCGCCTGCTGTCGGTGCTGAGCGGTCAGCGCCCGGTGCACAGCATGCTCGGCCACACCGTCGGCCGGGCCTACGACGAGCTGGCCCGGCTCGCCGCACGCGGCCCGCTGCGCACCCGGGGCACCCGTCCCGTGGTCCGCGACATCGGCTACTTCGTGCCGCGCCCGGGGGCCATCGAGGCCTTCGCCCGGATCGGTGCGGGCGACCAGCTGCGCGCCATGGCCTTCCGCCTGGAGTGCGGCCCCGACCACCGCTGGCGCTGCACGGCGGTGGAACTGGGCGGGCCCCGTCCGCCCCGGGCGGACGACGACTGACGGCGACGACCGAGGGGCCGGGCACCCCGTCAAGGTGCCCGGCCCCTCACTCAGCCGTGCTGCCACCGCTCCGTCGCCGGGGCGGCGTCACTTCTTGCGGCGGCGTCCGCCCTTGGCCTGCTTGCGGCGCTCCGCCCGGGTGAGGCCGTCCGCCTCCGAGCGCACCGCCTCACCGTCGTCGCCGGCGAAGTCGCCCTCAACGATGCCGCCCTCACCGTCCACGGTCGGCGCGGAGAAGTGCAGCCGCTCGCGGCGCTGCGGGGCCTCCAGGCCCTTGGCGCGGATCTCCGGGCGGGCCGCCTGGGCCGCCACCGCCTCCTCCTTCTCCAGGGAAGGCTTGGCGTCCTCGACCGGGACCTCCTCGACCTGCTGCTCGACCTGGACCTCCAGGTTGAACAGATAGCCGACGGACTCCTCCTTGATGCCCTCCATCATCGCGGTGAACATGTCGAAGCCCTCGCGCTGGTACTCGACCAGCGGGTCCTTCTGGGCCATCGCGCGCAGGCCGATGCCCTCCTGGAGGTAGTCCATCTCGTAGAGGTGCTCGCGCCACTTGCGGTCCAGAACCGACAGCACGACCCGGCGCTCCAGCTCACGCATGATCTCGGAGCCGAGCTGCGCCTCACGCTGCTCGTACTGCTCGAGGATGTCCTCCCTGATGGACTCGGCGATGAACTCGGGGGTCAGCCCGGCACGGTCGCCCGCGGCCTCCTCCAGCTCCTCAATGGTGATCTTCACCGGGTAGAGCTGCTTGAAGGCGCCCCACAGCCGGTCCAGGTCCCACTCCTCGGCGAAGCCCTCGGAGGTCTCGGCGCCGATGTAGGCGTCGATCGTGTCGTCCATGAAGTGCTGGATCTGCTCGTGCAGGTCCTCGCCCTCCAGGACGCGGCGCCGCTCGCCGTAGATGACCTCACGCTGCCGGTTGAGGACCTCGTCGTACTTGAGGACGTTCTTCCGGGTCTCGAAGTTCTGCGTCTCGACCTGCGACTGGGCGGACGCGATCGCGCGCGTGACCATCTTGTTCTCGATCGGCACGTCGTCCGGGACGTTCGCCATCGCCATCACGCGCTCGACCATCTGGGCCTTGAACAGGCGCATCAGGTCGTCGCCCAGCGAGAGGTAGAACCGGGACTCGCCCGGGTCGCCCTGACGACCGCTACGACCGCGCAGCTGGTTGTCGATGCGGCGGGACTCGTGGCGCTCGGTGCCCAGCACATACAGGCCGCCGAGGTCCTCGACCTCGTCCTTCTCGGCCTTGACCGCGTGCTCGGCGCGCTCCAGGGCGGCGGGCAGGGCCTGCGCCCACTCCTCGATGTGCTCCTCGGGGTCGAGGCCGCGCTGACGCAGCTCGGCCTCGGCGAGGTCCTCGGGGTTGCCGCCGAGCTTGATGTCCGTACCACGGCCGGCCATGTTGGTGGCCACGGTCACGGCGCCCTTGCGGCCGGCCTGGGCGACGATCACCGCCTCGCGCTCGTGGTGCTTGGCGTTCAGCACCTCGTGCTGGATGCCGCGCTTGCTGAGCTGCTGCGAGAGGTACTCGGACTTCTCGACCGAGGTGGTGCCGACCAGGATCGGCTGGCCCTTCTCGTGCTTCTCGGCGATGTCGTCGACGACCGCCTCGAACTTCGCGACCTCGGTGCGGTAGATCAGGTCCGACTGGTCCTTGCGGACCATCGGCTTGTTGGTCGGGATCGGGACCACGCCGAGCTTGTAGATCTGGTGGAACTCGGCGGCCTCGGTCATCGCGGTACCGGTCATGCCGGAGAGCTTGTTGTAGAGGCGGAAGAAGTTCTGCAGGGTGATCGTCGCGAGCGTCTGGTTCTCGTCCTTGATGTCCACCCCTTCCTTCGCCTCGATCGCCTGGTGCATGCCCTCGTTGTAACGGCGACCGGCGAGGATACGGCCGGTGTGCTCGTCGACGATCATGACCTCGCCGTCGATGACGACGTAGTCCTTGTCCTTCTTGAAGAGCTCCTTGGCCTTGATGGCGTTGTTCAGGTAGCCCACCAGCGGGGTGTTCACCGACTCGTAGAGGTTGTCGATGCCCAGCCAGTCCTCGACCTTGGTGACGCCGGACTCGTGGATGGCGACGGTGCGCTTCTTCTCGTCGACGTCGTAGTCGCCGGTCTCCTCGACGCCCTTCAGCGGGTTGCCCGCCTCGCCGCGCTTCAGGCGCGTGACCAGCTTGGCGAAGTCGCCGTACCACTTGGTGGCCTGGTCGGCCGGGCCGGAGATGATCAGCGGCGTACGGGCCTCGTCGATGAGGATGGAGTCGACCTCGTCGACGACGGCGAAGTTGTGGCCCCGCTGGACCAGCTCCTCCTGCGACCACGCCATGTTGTCGCGGAGGTAGTCGAAGCCGAACTCGTTGTTCGTGCCGTAGGTGATGTCGCACGCGTACTGCTCGCGGCGCTGGGCCGGAGTCATGTTCGCCAGGATGCAGCCGACGGTCAGACCCAGGAACCGGTGGACGCGGCCCATCATCTCGGAGTCGCGCTCGGCCAGGTAGTCGTTGACCGTGACGATGTGGACGCCGTCTCCGGAGATGGCGTTCAGATAGGCGGGCAGCGTGCCGACCAGGGTCTTGCCCTCACCGGTCTTCATCTCGGCGACATAGCCGAGGTGGAGCGCGGCGCCGCCCATCATCTGCACGTCGTAGTGCCGCTGGCCGAGGACGCGCTTGGCGGCCTCACGCACGGTGGCGAACGCCTCGGGCAGCAGGTCGTCGAGGCTCTCGCCGTCGGCGTACCGCTGCTTGTAGTCATCGGTGAGGGCCCGCAGCTCGGCGTCGGAGAGGTCGACGAAGTCCTCTTCGATGGAGTTGACCTGGTCCGCGATGCGGTGCAGCTTGCGCAGGATCTTGCCTTCGCCTGCACGCATGATCTTCGAGAGGACGGACACGGGGGTTTGTCTCCTTGCCGGTCGGGCCTGGGACGGTCGGTTATGGACGGTCGGTTCTGTATGACAGCTTGAGCAACGGCCATCGTAAGCGAGGACCCCGCCACGCCGGGAGGTCTGTCTTCGACAGCCACTAGGACAACGGACGGGGATGACGGAAGGTGCCGCGTCCGTGCCACGAAAAGTAACCGTCCCCTGACCCGATGGGGCGGGAGGAGACCCGACGGCGTGGCGGACACGCCCCGTCCGGCGGGGCGGCGCGAAATGTCGTGGCGGCAGGGCGGGGGCCCGAGCAGAATCGGGCGATGGACCCCGTCACTCTGACCACTGAACGTCTCCTGCTGCGCACCGTGGACCCGCAGGACGCCGACGCGGTGTTCGCGGCCGCCCAGGACCCCGACATCCAGCGCTGGACCACGATCCCGTCGCCGTATCTGCGTGAGCACGCGGAGGGGTTCGTCGGCCAGATAGCTCCCGACGGCTGGGCCGACGCCTCGATGTTCACCTTCGGTGTCTTCCTGCCCTCCGGGGACCTGGTCAGCATGCTCGGTCTGACGATGCGCTCCCTGGGCGTCGCCGAGGTGGGCTTCTGGACGGCGAAGGAGCACCGGGGCAACGGCTACATCACGGAGGCGACGCTCGCCGCGGCGCGCTGGGCCTTCACCCAGGTGTCGATCGACCGCCTGGAGTGGCGCGCCGAGGTGGGCAACGCGGGCTCGCGCGCCGTCGCGGAACGTGCGGGCTTCACCGTCGAGGGCACCCTGCGCTCCGCGATCAACAACAAGGGGATCCGGCGGGACTGCTGGGTGGGCTCGCTGCTGCCGTCCGACCTGGGCCTGCCGTCGTCGGCGCCCTATCTGCCGGCACCGTCCCGGCGGGCGTAGGCAGGGGCCGGGACCCCGGCCCACCCGGCGTTGTCAGTGGGGGGCTCTACGGTGTGAGCATGCCGAGTCTGCCGCGACCCACCGCCGAACTGACCGCCGACGAAGCCCGCCGCATCGCCCTGCGGGCGCAGGGCTTCCTCGGGGCCCCCGACCGCAGGGCAGGCGTGCGCGGGGTCCTGCGGCACCTCGGAGCGGTCCAGCTCGACACCATCTCGGTCCTCGCCCGCTCCCACGAGCTCATCGCGTACGCCCGTCTCGGCGCGATAGGGCGCGGGTCGGTCGACGCGGCGTACTGGAGGCCGTCGGCGGCCGGCAGCTCCGCGCCCCACCCCCACGCCTTCGAGTACTGGTCGCACGCCGCCTGCATCCTCCCCGTCGAGGAGTGGCCCCACTTCGCCTTCCGCCGCCGCGCCTACCGCTCCCGCCCGCACTGGAACCACGCGCTGCCGGACGGTGCGTACGACCAAGTGATCAAGCAGCTGCGCGCCGAGGGCCCGCTCACCGCCACGGACCTGGGCGGTGCGAAGAGGACCGGCGAGTGGTGGGACTGGTCCGGCACGAAGGTCGCGGTGGAGCGCGCGCTGATGTACGGCGAGGTGGTGTGCGTCGAGCGCCGCGGCTGGAAGCGGGTCTACGACCTCGCCGAGCGCGCCGTCCCCGAGGCCCTGCTCCACGACGAGCTGGACGACACCGAGTGCCTGCGCCGGCTGGTGGGTCTCGCCGGCCGGTCCCTCGGCGTCGGCACGCGCGCGGACATCGCGGACTACCACCGGCTCAAGGGCGAGCAGGTCGACGCGGTGATCGCGGACTCGGGCCTGGTCCCGGTGACGGTCGAGGGCTGGGGCAAACCGGCGTGGGCGGACCCGGCGGCGCTCGCGACCCCGCCGCACGGCCGCCACCGTACGACGCTGCTGTCGCCCTTCGACTCCCTGATCTGGGAGCGGGCGCGCACGGAGCGGATCTTCGGCTTCACACACCGCCTGGAGGCCTACGTCCCCAAGCCGAAGCGCGTCCACGGCTACTTCGCGATGCCGGTGCTCGCCGGCGGCCGGCTGGTCGGCCGGGTGGACCCGGCGCGCGAGGGCAGCACCCTGGTCGCCAAGCAGGTCACGCTGGAGGATGCCCGGGCGGTCCCGGCGGCGGCCCAGGCCCTGCTGGAGGCGGCGTCCTGGGTGGACTGCACGAACGTACGCGTGGAGCGGGTGGACGCCCCGGCCCTGCGGGAGCCGCTGATCCGCGAGCTGGCCCGCGCCCTGGACTGATCCACGCCGCGGTGTCCCCGGCGGCCCGCTGCCGGGGGGTGTCGCGCCCGCCGGTCAGCGGATCTCGAGGATCTTCTCCCGCATCGCGTAGACCACGGCCTCCATCCTGGAGTGCAGCTGCAGCTTCTCCAGGATGTTGCGCACGTGGTTCTTCACGGTGTTCTCGGAGATGAACAGTTCCTTGGCGATGTCCCGGTTGTTCATCCCGGTGGCGACGAGCTTGAGGACCTCCAGCTCACGGTCGGTGAGCCGGGGCGCCGGGACGAGCCGGCGCTCGTCGGTCCGCTGGATCATGGACTTGAACTCGGTGAGGAGTTTCGACGCCATGGAGGGGCTGATCTGCGACTGCCCGTCGGCGACCGCGCGGATGGCCGTGGCCACCTCGTCCGTGGAGATCTCCTTGAGGAGGTACCCGGTCGCGCCCGCCTTGATCGCGTCGTAGAGATCGGCCTCCTCGTCGCTGATCGTCAGCATGATGATCTTGGCGCTGGGTGCCACCTCCTTGATGGAGGTGCAGGCCTCGATCCCGCCCCGCTTGGGCATCCGGACGTCCATGAGCACGATGTCGGGCAGCAGGTCGGCCGCCTTGTCGACCGCCTCCGCGCCGTCTCCCGCCTCACCGACGACCTGGATGTCCTCCTCGGCGGCCAGCACGATCTCCAGGCCGCGGCGGAAGAGCGCGTGGTCGTCCACCACGAGGACGCGGATGGGCTCGCCACCGGCAGAGCCCTCCTCCGGGCCCATGCCGACGACGCCGTCGTCGGCATCCTCCTCATGCATCGGTCCGAAGCTGTCCGCCATCGTTCCTCCCCCTGAAGGCTGTGGCCTGTGGTCCTGTGCCATCGCCAACCCAAGGCAACGACCCACCGGTTGAGCCGTTACGGGCCATGATTCCATGTCCGGGCGGTCGCCAGGTGACAGAGCACGGCGAGAAATGGCCGCACACGGGAGCCCCTGGGGGCGCACAGGCTCTCCCAGGGGCACACCGGTACTGCCGTCACCCGGCGGAAATCAGCCGCCGACCACTCCGCCTGCCGCAGCCGCCTGTGTCTGAGCCACCATCTGGTCGGTGCTCAGGTGAATGACGCCGTAGTCATAGGCATGCCGGCGGTAGACGACGCTGGGTTGCTTGGTCTCGGAGTCGACGAACAGATAGAAGTCGTGCCCGACCAGCTCCATCTCGTAGAGGGCTTGGTCGAGTGACATCGGGGACGCGACATGTGTCTTCTCGCGGACGATGAGGGGGCCTTCGCCCTTCACCTCGAGCGACCCGATCTTCTTGGTCGGCACGCCGTCCGCGTCCTCCTCCGACACGATGGTGCCGTTGCCGTTGAGGGTCGCGGCGCCCGGGACGTGGTCGGGCACCTCGGCCGCCGTGAGCCTGCGGACTCCGCGGCGGGTGTGGCGCTTGTCGTGCTCTTTGCGCAGCCGCGCCTCGAGCTTCTCCGACGCCAGGTCGAGTGCCGCGTACGGATCGCTGGCCGCCGCCTCCGCCCTGATCACCGGACCGCGGGAACGGAGGGTGATCTCCACTCGGTCGGAACGGTCGGCCTGTCGGGGGTTGGGCTCCTTGGACACCTCGACGTCCAGGCTGATCACCTTGGCATCCAGCTTCTGGATCTTGTCCAGCTTCAGCTTCTCGGCCACGTGCTTCCGGAACCGCTCGGGCACCTCGGTCTTGCGGCCCTTGACGACGATGTCCACGCAGAACTCCGTTCCCGGATCGCTCCGCATTCCCGGCGGAGCATCTCCCTTGTGCACCAGGCTCCGGTCAGCTCCGGAGCCGCGGACTCGGTGACTTCCACCTCCTCCTCCCCCGTGGGCGAGATCTCCATCCCACGGCTGCGGGTGATTGCAGAAAGCCCGCAGCACACATTCGGATAAGCGAGGGATGGCCTGCGCCTTTCTCTCACAACCGAACATATCTCGCTCGGACGGATGTCGTCACCCTCTACTGCCGCGTACCTCCATTCCGGTGAATTGACCTTCTCATTACCTGTAACGAGGCAAGTCCTCGGTCAGTTCCGGTTGAATTCGAAAGAATCCGGCGGCGCTGCGATCACGGCCGCGTGGATCTCCTCCGTGGCGCCGTGAGCGGCGGGCTTTCCCGCTGACCACCGCACCCGGGCGGGCACTTCCGTCGCCTCCCGTGCTCTTCGTTCCCCCCTTGCTTCCCCTGTCACGCGCGCATACACCTCCGGGTCCCTCATTCGAGGGTGCCCGACCGCCGCCCGTACCGCGCGCGCCGCCTCCGCCAGCGACGCTCCCGTGGTCATCAGATCGTCGACGAGGACCACCGGCCCGTCGGCCAGCAGCCGGGCGCCGCCTTCGGCCACTTCCAGCGCGCCGGCGAGATTGGCCAGCCGCTGCCTGGAACCGAGTCCCGACTGGTCGGCCACCGCCCTGCGCTGGCGCAGCACGGCCGCCACCCGGGCCGCCGTCCCCGCCCGGCGCAGTTCCCCCGCGGCAGCCAGCGCGATCCGCCGCATGGGGTCGTGCCCCCGCGCCCGCACCGCCCGGCGCGCCGAGGGCACGGGCACCAGCAGCACGGACGGCCACGCACCACCGGCCCGGTCCCCGGTCTCGCCCAGCCCCGCCCCTACGCACCCGGCGAGCGCCCGGCCGAGGGGCCTCGCCAGCATCAGGACGCCCCGCTCCTTGTGCGCCAGCAGCATGGCGCGCACCGCGCCCTCATAGGCAGCCGCCGCGTGCACCACGGGCAGCCCCGCCGGCTCCGGCACCGGTCGCACCCGCCGTGGTGCGCTCCCGTGCAGGGCCGCTCGGCACTCCGGGCAGAGCACCGTGCGCGGCCTTCCGCAGCCTCCGCACTCGGCGGGCAGCACCAGGTCGGTGAGGTCCTGCCACCACCCCCGCATGGCCACCACTGTGCCAAGCCGGACAGCGGCCTGCCAGCCCTGTGGAAAACGCCCTGTGGACAACCGGGGCCCGGACCGGCCGGGCCCCGCCGTAGCGCCGGCGATGCGCGGCGATGCAGCGGTTCAGCCCGGATAGACCGGCGCCGTCCCCTTGACGACCTTCTGCCACTGCGCCCCGGCCGAGAGCCGCACGATGCCGTCCTCCGAGTAGGCCACCAGTGGCAGCCGCTCGTCCTCGGACGCCGCGATCTGCTTCACCCCGGTCAGCGAGGGCGGCGCGTTGCCCGCCGGCACGGAGCCGTCGACCTGCACGTAGCGCATCTGCTGCACCCCTCCGGACTCCCGTCCGACCACCACGAGCCGGCTGTCCCCGGCCCAGGACATGGCCGTGACCTCCTCCAACTGCGGGGTGACGGACCGCAGTCCGAGGATCGACACGACATTGTGGCCGTCGGCCCCGTTCTGCCGCTCGACCCGCCCGATCTGCAGGGACGTCTTGCCGGCCTTCTGCACGATGAGCGCGATCCGCACACCGTCGGCCGCGACCCGCACCGCCTCGATGCGTCCGTCGAGTTCCGGTGTGCTGACCTCGATCGGCTGGCCCGCGCCCTTCACCAGCACCACGAGCCGAGGGTGCTTCGGATCGCGGTCGGCCACCCACAGGTCGCCGCCGCCGTCCCAGCTCGGCGTCGTCAGCCGGTCGTCCTCCGACAGACCCTGGCTGGCCAGCACCGGATTCCCGAGCGGGGTGCTCGGCTCCAGCGCCCCGACGTACAGATACCGCCCGTCGGCCGAGACCCCGGCCGCCCGGTCCTCGTCACGCGACACGGCGGCCGCGCGCAGCTTCCTCTCCCCCTCGCCGAGCGCTCCCGGCACCGGGTCGAACTGGTTGGAACTGCCACTGCTCGGCAGCCGGACCAGCCGCTGCTTGCCGTCGATGAAGTACTCGTACTCGGGCTGCTTGGCCGTGCCGTGCGAGGCGATGGTCTCCGCCCGGCTCTCGTTCAGCTCGCACAGCTTTCTGCCGTCGGAGCGCTCCAGCTCGACCTGGCTCACCCCCGTCGGCGTCAGATCCTGCAGCGTGAACAGCAACTGCGCCGCCATCCGCGAGCACTGTGTCCGCCCGACCCGGTCCGCGTTGGCGTTCAGCGGCACCGTCAGCTTGTTCTGGTCGTCGGGCGACAGCGAGGTGACGTCCTTCCTGAGCGCCGTCCCCGGGGGGAAGCTCGACGTCGCGACCGGGTCCAGCCAGCGCGTGGGCCCCTTCAGCAGCGCACGGACCGTCGAGGTGACGGCGTCCACCTTGCTGCGCACGTACACCGGGTCGGCGACGGTGCTCAGCTGCCCGCCCTCCGCGGCGGGCACGTTCGCGGCGTAGTAGTACTTGTTGACCGACACATAGTTGCGCTGGAAGTCGGACCTGCCCATCACCACGCCCTGCGGCAGCGCGTCGATGCGCCACTGGTTGGTCTTCTTCTGCAGCGTGAGGTGCACCGTCCGGCTGTAGGTCCCCGAGTCCGGCGCGTACGCGTGCTGAGCGTCCACGACGGCGAACTCGCTGCCCGTCAGCGTGTACGAGTAGTCGTCGTCCCCCTCGCGGTTCCTGCTGTGCTCGGACACGGGGTTCGGCCCGTCGGACAGCACGGTGGTGGACTGGTCGGGGTGCCAGGTGCGCGAGGCACCCGCGGTCAGATACTTGCGGGCCGTCTCGTACTGCGGGTCGTCACTGGTCAGCGCCTCCAGGAAGCCCTGCACGATCTCCCCGGGCCCGGCGTTCTCCCGCGGCGGCATCGCGAACACCCGGACCTGGGCGTCCTGCCGGGGCGTCGACTCCACCCCGCGCAGGTCCCCGCTGTCCGGCATCGAGGCACACCCGGCCAGCAGTACGGCACCACAGCCGACGAACACGCCGGTGCGCGGCGCACGCCACCGCCTGCCCCCCTCAGCGCCCACGAACTGCCTCCCCTTGCTCACTCACTCGTGCGGTCCGTCGCCCCGCGACGGGTCCTGTGTGCTGTCCTCCCGGTGCCGCACGGCCCCGGTGGGCCGCGGCACCACCCGCGCGCCGTTGCCCGGCAGCGCGGTCGGGTCGGCCGTGGGCGTCACGGCGGCCATTCTCGGCGCGATCGAGGCCCGCTCGCCCGTGGACTGTGCGGGCACCGTGGCGAGCTTGCCCGAGCCGCCCTGTGACTGCCCGGCCTCGTTCAGCCCGCGGTTTCTCCGCGAGTCCATGGGCTCCAGGGGTATCGGGGAGCCCCGCAGCGGCTCGTCCGCGGTCCGCGGCAGGGTCAGCCGGAACTGCGAACCTCCGCCCGGCTCGCCCCACGCCTGCAGCCAGCCACCGTGGAGCCGGGCGTCCTCCAGGGCGATCGACAGCCCCAGGCCCGTACCACCGGTGGTACGCGCGCGTGCCGGGTCGGCCCGCCAGAACCGGCTGAACACCCGGGTCGCCTCGCCCGGCTTGAGGCCCACGCCGTAGTCCCGTACCGCGATCGCGACCGCGCCGCCCGCCGCGGCGAGCTTGACGACGACGTCCTTGCCCTCGCCGTGCTCGACCGCGTTGACGACCAGATTGCGCAGCACCCGCTCCACCCGCCGGGCGTCGGCCTCGGCGACGACGGGCTGCTGGTCGCCGACGATCCGTATCTGCGTGCCCTTGCGCTCGGCAAGCGGCTCCGCCCCGCTCACCACCCGCCGCACGACCTCGCGCAGGTCGATCGGCTCGGCCTCCAGGGCCGCCGCGCCCGCGTCGAAACGGCTGATCTCCAGCAGGTCCGCGAGCAGTGACTCGAAACGGTCCAGCTGGTCCGCGAGCAGTTCCGCCGACCGCGAGGTCACCGGGTCGAAGTCGACGCGCGCCTCGTGGATGACGTCGGCCGCCATCCGCACGGTCGTCAGCGGTGTGCGCAGCTCGTGCGACACGTCCGACACGAACCGGCGCTGCATCCTCGACAGGTCCTCCAGCTGCTGGATCTTCAACTGGAGGTTCTGCGCCATCTTGTTGAAGGCCTCGCCCAGACGCGCGATGTCGTCCTCGCCGGTGACCTTCATACGTTCCTGCAGCCGCCCGGCGGACAGCCGCTCGGCGATGCCCGCCGCCATCCGCACGGGGGTGACGACCTGGCGCACCACGAGCCAGGCGATGGCCCCGAGGAGCACCACGACGAACAGGCCGGCCGTCGCCAGGGTCCCCTTGACCAGGCTGAGCGACTTCTCCTCCTGGGTGAGCGGGAAGAGGTAGTACAGCTGGTACGGGTGTCCGTTGGGGTCGTTGATCTGCTTGCCGATGATGAGCGCGGGCTGCGGATCGCGGTCGCTGTCGGTGTAGACGATGCGGGTGTAGCTCTGGGCCACGCCCATGCCGGAACCGACGCGCCGGCGCAGGTCCTCCGGCACGCTCTGGCTGGGGTCCACGTCACCCGACGCGCGCGGACCGAGACCCCGGTTGTCGCCGCTGTCCACGGCGGTAGTGCTCAGGGTGACCACGTCGAAGGCGCCCTGGCCACCGCTGGAGAGCGATTCGACGAGGTCGCTCATCCATCCGCTGACGTTCTGCACCGGGTAGGTGCCCGTGCCCGAGTTGTCGTCGCCGCCGCTGGCGCTGACCGCGCTGTCGGCCTTCTGCCCGGCGACCGTGAAGCCGCCGACGGCCTGGCTCTGGGACGCCTTCACCTTGGCGTCGAGAAGACCGTTGCGCACCTGTCCGATGACGACGAAGCCGAGCAGCAGCACGACCCCCAGGGACATCAGCAGCGTCGTGACGACGATCTTGAGCTGGATGTTGCGCCGCCACAGCCGCATCACGGGCAGCAGCGGACGGCGCACCCAGCGCATGACGAGCCGGAGGACCGGGCTGCCCTGGACTCCGCCCTGCAGCAGCCCGCCCTCCATCAACCGTTCCCATCCGGAGCCCGCCGTGCGCCGTCCGGCAGGCCGCTCCGGGCGGCCGGGGGCCGAAGCGGCACTGTCACGCGACACGTTCAGCTCGGTCCCGCCTTGTAACCGACGCCACGGACCGTCACCACGATCTCCGGCCGCTCCGGGTCCTTCTCGACCTTGGAGCGCAGCCGCTGGACGTGCACGTTGACGAGACGGGTGTCCGCCGCGTGGCGGTAGCCCCAGACCTGCTCGAGCAGGACCTCGCGCGTGAACACCTGCCACGGCTTGCGCGCCAGCGCCACCAGCAGGTCGAACTCCAGCGGCGTCAGGGCGATGGACTGCCCGTCCCGCTTCACCGAGTGACCGGCCACGTCGATGACCAGGTCACCGATCGCGAGCTGCTCGGGCGCCGGCTCCTCGGACCTCCGCAGCCGCGCCCGGATCCGGGCCACCAGCTCCTTCGGCTTGAACGGCTTCACGATGTAGTCGTCCGCACCCGACTCAAGGCCGACCACCACATCCACGGTGTCGCTCTTGGCCGTGAGCATCACGATCGGCACACCGGACTCCGCCCTGATCAGGCGGCACACCTCGATGCCGTCCCGTCCGGGCAGCATCAGGTCGAGCAGCACCAGATCAGGCTTGGCCTCACGGAAAGCGGCCAGCGCCTTGTCGCCGTCAGCTACGAAAGACGGCTCAAAACCTTCACCACGCAGCACGATGCCGAGCATCTCGGCCAGTGCGGTGTCGTCGTCGACGACAAGGACTCGTCCCTTCATGGACCACATCATCCCATTAACTAAATTGTTACCTGGCGTGAGCTGTCACACAGCGCAGCGAGTGCATCGGCCGTCACAGGGGAGACGACGCCCTTCTCGGTGACGATCGCCGTCACCAGCTCGGGCGGCGTCACATCGAACGCCCGGTTGTACGCCTGGGTTCCCAGGGGTGCCACCGGTATCCCGCCTCCCGCTTCCGCTCCCGCCACCGGCACCCGAGGTGCGGTGACCTCCGTCACCTCGTGCCCGGGCCGCTGCTCCACCTCGATGGACGCCCCGTCCGACGTGCCCGGATCGACAGTCGTCACCGGCGCCACCACGATGAACGGCACATGGTGATACCTGGCGAGAACGGCGAGCGGATAGCTCCCCACCTTGTTCGCGACCGAACCATCGGCGGCGATCCGGTCCGCCCCGATCAGCACGGCGTCCACCTCGCCCGCCGCGAACAGAGAACCTGCCGCGTTGTCCGTGAGCAAGGTGTACGCCATCCCGTTACGGGCCGCCTCGTACGCCGTCAAACGAGCACCTTGCAGCAACGGACGCGTCTCGTCCACCCACAGCCTGCGCAACCGCCCCGCCCGGTGCGCCGCGAGCGCCACCGCGAACGCCGTTCCCTCGCCGCCGGACACCAGCGCGCCCGTGTTGCAGTGGGTGAGCACCCGGTGCCCGCCGCCGGGCAGCAACTCGTCCAGCAGGGCCAGGCCGTGCCGCGCCATCCGCGCGCTGGCCTCGGCGTCCTCCTGGTGCAGGGCGCGCGCCGCGGCCAGCGCCGCCTCCGCGGCCTGCCGCAGGTCCCCGTCGCCGGCGAACGCGGCCCGGTACGCGGCCTGGGCCCTGCGCACACCGACGGCGAGGTTCACCGCGGTCGGCCGGGCCCCCGCCAGCGCGGCGGCGGCCTCGTCCACGTCGAAGCCGCGCGCGGCGGCCAGCGCCACACCGTAGGCCCCGGCGATCCCGAGCAGCGGCGCCCCGCGCACGGCGAGCGTACGGATCGCGTCCACCAGCGCCGACGGGTCCGTGCAGACGAGCTCGACCTCCTCGGCCGGCAGTCTCCTCTGGTCGAGAAGGACCAGCACAGGCCCTTCGGGCGGCTCCTCCCAGCGGATCACGGGTATGTCCGTCGACTGGTTGTCCTCGCCTGGTCGCGCGTACTGATCAGCCATGCGGTCAGTCTGCCCCGTATCCCGCCGACAATTGAAGGTGTACAGCCCACACCACCCCTGGTCCCTCGCGGGACACACCGTGGCACGATGTCTGCCAACTCGCCGCCGCGTCCGCGGAGCGGGCACCGTGAAGGAGCGACGATGAATGACACTCCGGGCTGGGCATCGCCCGGATCCGCACCCTCCGACGGGGAACAGCCGGACGCCACCGGCGCGCGGCCCGCGGAGCAGCCCTCGGACCAGAGCGGCGGCGATCAGCCGCAGCCGCCGACCCAGTGGTCCAAGGAGCAGCCCCCGTCGGGGCAGTGGAGCGCTCCGCACGCCCAGATTCCCGGCCAGGCCCCGCCACCCCCGCCCGGAGCGGGCTGGGGCGGCTCGCCCGCAGGTCCCGGCTACGGGGCCCCTGGCGGCGGCTGGGGCGGCCCCGGCCGCGGTCCTGGAGGCTGGGGCGGGGCCTGGGGCCCGCCGCCCGCCGCCAAACCCGGTGTGATCCCGCTGCGCCCGCTCGGCGTCGGCGAGATCCTCGACGGCGCGGTCTCCACCATGCGCACCCACTGGCGCGCGGTCCTCGGCATCTCGCTCGGCGTCTCCGTCCTGACGGAGATCGTCACCATCCTGTTCCAGAAGTTCGTCCTCGACGACCAGGCCACGACGGACACCCTCCGCGACCCCAGCTCCTCCGCGAGCGAGGTGGGGCGCGCCATGGGCGAGGTGATGCTGAGCTCCGGCGTGGTCTTCCTGGTGACCCTGCTCGGCACCATCATCGCGACCGCGCTGCTGACCACCGTCACCAGCCGGGCGGTGCTCGGCAGGCCGGTGACCGTCGCGGAGGCCTGGCGCGACGCCCGCCCGCAGCTGCTGAGGCTGTCCGGTCTGACGCTCCTGCTGATGCTCATGGCCCTGGCGATCCTCACCGTCGGCACGGCACCCGGCATCCTCGTCGCGGTGTCCGGTTCGACCGCCGCGGGCGTCGCGCTGGCCGTCATCGGTGGCCTCGGCGCCCTGGTGGTCGACATATGGATCTTGATGCGCTTCTCGCTCGCCTCGCCCGCGCTGATGCTCGAGAAGCAGAGCATCCGCACGTCGATGAGCCGCTCCGCCAAGCTGATCCGCGGCTCGTGGTGGCGGGTCTTCGGCATCCAGGTACTCGCCCAGATCATCGCAGGCATCGTAGGATCGCTCGTCGTCATCCCCTTCGCCATCATCGCGGCGGTCCTCAGCGGTGACGGCTTCGGCAACCTCATGGGCAGCGCCGGCGCCAATCCCGGCTGGACGTTCCTGATCGTCACCGGCATCGGCTCGGTGATCGGGCGCACGCTCACCTTCCCGATCAGTGCCGGTGTGACCGTGCTGCTCTACATCGACCAGCGCATCCGCCGCGAGGCCCTCGACCTCGACCTGGCCCGTGCCGCAGGCGTCCAGGGCTACGGCGCCGACAGCACCGCCACCCCGGGGAGCTGACGGGGTGAGTCCGGCGGGGGGAGTGTGGGCGGTCGCCCCGGTGCTGTGGCGCTCGGGCGACCTGCCACCGGTCACGATCCCGCGCGATCCGGCGCGGGAGGCGGCCCGGCGTGAGCTGGCCAAGCGGATGTACCACGAGAACGACCCCAGCCTGCTGCAACGCGCCCTGAACGCGTTCTGGGACTGGGTCAGCGGCCTCCTGGACGCCGCGTCCACCGCGACGCCGGGCGGCTCCGTGGGCCTGCTCGTCATCGTGCTGGCGGTCCTGGCGCTCGTCGGGGCCCTGTGGTGGCGCCTCGGCATCCCGCGCCGCCTGCCCACCTCGTCCGCCACCCTCTTCGAGGACCGCCCCAAGAGCGCCGCCGAGCACCGCGCGGCCGCCGAGGCGCATGCCGCCCAGGGCCACTGGAACCAGGCCGTCCAGGAACGCATGCGAGCCGTCGTCCGCTCCCTGGAGGAACGCGCGCTGCTCGACGTACGCCCCGGTCGCACCGCCGACGAGGCCGCCACCGAGGCCGGCCGCGCCCTCCCCGACCACGCGGACCGGCTCCACACCGCCGCCCGGGACTTCGACGACGTCACATACGGCGGCCGGGCCGCGGGCGAAGGAACGTACCGCCGCCTCGCCTCCCTCGACGACGACCTGGAGCGCACCAAGCCCCAGCTCGCCGACAGCACCCCCGGCACGGCCCCCGACGCCCACCACGGAGCCGCCGGATGACCGCCGAGGCCACGCTCCCCGCCACCTACGCCTCGCCCACCGCCCGCCAGCTGTGGACCCGGTCGCGCGGCGTCCTGCTCGCCGTCGTGCTCCTCCTGGCCGGCGCCGTCGTGATCGCCGTCGTCCGCTCCAGCGCTCATCACGGCCGCCTCGACCCGCGCTCGGCCGACCCCTACGGCAGCCACGCCGTCGCCGCGCTCCTCGCCGAACGCGGCGTCTCCGCCCGGGTCGTCACCACGCTCGACGAGGCACGCGCCGCCACCGCACCCGACACCACCCTCCTGCTCGCCGCGCCCGACCTTCTGACGCATCACCAGCAGGAGCGTCTGCAGCAGGCGACGCGCGACTCCGGCGGCCGAACGGTCCTGGTCGCACCCCGGACCTCCCTCGACGGCCTCGTCCCGGGAGTCTCGGCGGACCCCGCACCCAGCTTCGAGTCGCAACTGGCCCCCGGCTGCGCGCTCCCCGCCGCCCGGCGCGCGGGCAGCGCGGACCTGGGCGGGCTCCGCTACCTCACGACCGTCGCCGACGCCGACCGCTGCTACCCCAGCGACGGCCTGCCCACCCTGCTGCGAATCCCGGCCGCGTCCGGAAGCGGCGACACCGTCGTCCTCGGCGCGCCCGACATCCTCTACAACAGCCGTCTCGACAAGCAGGGCAACGCCTCCCTCGCCCTTCAACTGCTCGGTTCCCGCTCCCATTTGGTCTGGTACCTCCCCTCGCTCTCCGACACCTCGCCGACCGACTCGGGCCAACGCAGCTTCTTCGACCTGCTCCCCTCGGGCTGGCTGTGGGGCACACTGCAGCTCTTCATCGCCGCAGCCGTGGCCGCCCTGTGGCGGGCACGCCGACTGGGCCCGCTCGTCCACGAGAATCTCCCCGTCGCGATCCGCGCCTCCGAAACCGTCGAGGGCCGCGCGCGCCTCTACCGAAAGGCGCGCGCCCGCGACCGCGCGGCCGCCGCTCTGCGCTCCACCACTCGCACCCGCCTCGCCCCCCTCGTAGGCGTCCCCCTCGCCCAGGCGCACGCGCCCGAAGCCCTGCTCCCCACGCTGTCCGCCCATCTGCGCGACGACGGACAGTCCCTGCACCCGCTCCTCTTCGGCCCGCCGCCCGGTGACGACGCGGCCCTGATCGCACTCGCCGACCAACTCGACGCCCTCGAAAGAGAGGTACGCCGTCCATGATGGACCCGACCACTGACAACGCCGGGCACACCGGGGACCCGGGCACCGTCCGGGCCTCCCTGGAGGCCCTGCGCGCCGAGATCGCCAAAGCCGTGGTCGGCCAGGACCCCGCAGTCACCGGTCTCGTCGTCGCCCTTCTGTGCCGCGGCCACGTCCTCCTCGAAGGAGTCCCCGGGGTCGCCAAGACCCTGCTCGTCCGCGCCCTTTCGGCGGCCCTCGAACTCGACACCAAGCGCGTCCAGTTCACGCCCGACCTGATGCCCAGCGACATCACCGGCTCCCTCGTCTACGACGCGCGCACCGCCGAGTTCTCCTTCCAGCCCGGGCCGGTCTTCACCAACCTGCTCCTCGCGGACGAGATCAACCGGACCCCGCCGAAGACGCAGTCGTCCCTCCTCGAAGCCATGGAGGAGCGCCAGGTCACGGTCGACGGCAACCCGCGCCCGCTCCCCGAGCCCTTCCTGGTCGCCGCAACGCAGAACCCGGTCGAGTACGAGGGCACCTACCCCCTCCCGGAAGCCCAACTGGACCGCTTCCTGCTCAAGCTGACGATCCCTCTCCCGTCCCGCCAGGACGAGATCGACGTCCTCGCCCGCCACACGGCCGGCTTCAACCCGCGCGACCTGCGCGCCGCCGGCGTACGCCCCGTGGCGAGCGCCGCCGACCTCGAGGCGGCACGCGCCGCCGTCGCCAAGACGACGGTGTCCCCCGAGATCACCGCCTACGTCGTGGACATCTGCCGCGCCACCCGCGAGTCCCCGTCACTCACCCTCGGCGTCTCACCCCGGGGCTCGACGGCACTCCTGGCCACCGCCCGCGCCTGGGCCTGGCTGACGGGCCGTGACTACGTCATCCCAGACGATGTGAAGGCCCTCGCCCTCCCGACACTCCGTCACCGGGTCCAACTCCGCCCGGAGGCAGAGATGGAGGGCGTGACCGCGGACTCGGTCATCAACGCGATCCTCGCCCACGTCCCCGTGCCCCGCTGATGGCGCTCACCGGACGAGCCGCGCTCCTCGCGGCACTCGGCACCCTTCCGGTCGGCGTCTGGGCGCCCGACTGGACGGGCGTCCTCGCCGTCAACGGCTCACTCGCCCTGGCCTGCGCCTGCGACTTCGCACTGGCCGCACCCGTACGCCGCCTCCGGCTGACCCGGTCCGGCGACACCTCCGTCCGCCTGGGCGAGGCGGCCGACGTGACCCTCACCGTCACCAACCCGTCCGGCCGGCCGGTGCGCGCCCGCCTCCGCGACGCCTGGCCGCCCAGCAGCTGGCAGCCGGGCACCGAAGTGGCCGCGTCCCGCCACCGTCTGGCGGTTCCTCCGGGCGAACGCCGCCGGATCACGACCCGTCTCACGCCGACCCGTCGGGGCGAACGCCACGCCGACCGCGTCACGATCCGCTCCTACGGCCCCCTCGGTCTCTTCTCCCGCCAGGGCACCCACAAGGTCCCCTGGACGGTACGGGTCCTGCCTCCCTTCGCAAGCCGCAAGCACCTTCCCTCCCGGCTGGCCCGCCTGCGCGAACTGGACGGCCGGACCAGCGTGTTGACCCGCGGCGAGGGCACGGAGTTCGACAGCCTGCGCGACTACGTACCCGGCGACGACACCCGCTCCATCGACTGGCGCGCGACGGCCCGTCAGACCACGGTCGCCGTACGCACCTGGCGACCCGAGCGCGACCGCCACATCCTTCTGGTCCTGGACACCGGGCGGACTTCCGCCGGCCGCGTCGGTGACGCACCACGCCTGGACGCCTCCATGGACGCGGCTCTGCTGCTGGCCGCCCTGGCCTCCCGGGCCGGCGACCGGGTTGACCTGCTCGCCTACGACCGCCGGGTACGCGCCCTGGTCCAGAGCCGTGCCGCCCGTGAACTCCTGCCGGCGCTGGTCAACGCCATGGCCACATTGGAGCCGGAACTCATCGAGACGGACGCCCGGGGGCTGACGGCCACCGCGCTCCGCACGGCCCCGCGCCGCTCCTTGGTCGTCCTGCTGACCACCCTCGACACGGCCCCCGTGGAGGAGGAACTGCTGCCCGTCCTCTCCCGCCTCACCCAGCGTCACACGGTACTGCTCGCCTCGGTCTCCGATCCGCATGTCGCCCGTATGGCCACAGCTCGTGGGGACGCCGACGCGGTCTACGAGGCCGCCGCGGCGGCACGGGCCCAGGCGGAACGCACCCGCACGGCGGAACAGCTACGCCGTCACGGCGTCACGGTCGTGGACGCGGCACCGGAGGATCTGGCGCCGGCTCTGGCGGATGCCTATCTGGCCTTGAAGGCGGCGGGCCGTCTCTGAGCGAGAGGACGAAAGGTGAGTGGGTCCTCCTCGGAGGCCCACTGAATGCAAGACCCTAAACGCAGAAAGCCCCCGTACCGAATGGCACGGGGGCTTTCTCAAAATTTGTTCGGCGGCGTCCTACTCTCCCACAGGGTCCCCCCTGCAGTACCATCGGCGCTGTAAGGCTTAGCTTCCGGGTTCGAAATGTAACCGGGCGTTTCCCTCACGCTATGACCACCGAAACACTATGAAACTGACAACCCGGCACACCACCAAAAAGGCGGCGGGATTGTTCGTGGTTTCAGAACCGACACAGTGGACGCGAGCAACTGAGGACAAGCCCTCGGCCTATTAGTACCGGTCACCTCCACACGTTACCGTGCTTCCAGATCCGGCCTATCAACC